>JBBKVU010000140.1:0-27058 GCA_037968595.1 Comamonas sp. | reverse complement strand
GGTCTGCCGGGCGCTGCTCAAGCGCGGGCACCCAGTCGACAGCATGCGCCTGGCCAAGGCATTCGCCAGGCCAGCCCACCAAATTATTGCCATCGAATAAACGGGGATAAATCCATGACAGCACAGATACAAGCCGAGGCGCTACTTCTGGCGATCAACCTGAAAGATCCGCGCATCATTTTCACCCTGGCCGACAGAACGATCGTGGCCGCCGAGCTGTGCCGCTTGCTGGATCGCATCGCAGAGCTGGAGGCCCTGCAAGCCGCCCCACCAGCGCCCGCAGCCATCGAAGCGCTGCGACAGGCCCGAAGCGTCATTGGCTCGATCAACAAGGGGCCGGCCCACAAGGTCGCGGTCAACGATGAAGCCGTGTTCTGGCAGCGCGGCGAATGGATTGAATGGGCGGTGAATGAGGTTCTGCCCTTGATCGACGCCGCGCTTGCCGCCGCCCCGGCGCAGGCCGTGGCAGTGCCGCAGGTCATCACCGACGCCATGATCCTTGCGGCCTGGTCCGCTGCAGCCCCTGAGCGCGCGGGAGACATAACGCCATTCCACGCGGCAGAAATGAAAGCAATTCTCTCTGCGGGTATCGGCGCCGCCCCGGCGCAGGAGCATGCAACCCAGCTTGCGGGCCAGGGGCTGCGGCAGGGCGTGTGGCTGAAGCCAGCGCGCGCCGGTCGGGTCTATGTGGCTGGGCCGATGACTGGCTTGCCGGAATTCAACTTCCCCGCTTTCAACGCCAAAGCCGCAGAGCTGCGCGCGGGCGGCTGGCACGTCGAGAACCCAGCGGAGCATGGGCACGTCGAAGGTGCCGAGTGGGCCGACTACCTGCACTACGACATTGGCCGCATGGCAACCTGCAGCACGATTCACCTGCTGCCAGGCTGGTGCCAGTCGCGTGGCGCGGCGCTTGAGGTGCATGTGGCGTCGGTGCTGGGAATGGAATTCCAGTATGCCGAAGGTGCCGAGATTTACCACGCGCCCGCCCAGGCGCAGGAGGATGCGCGCGATGAATGGGAAGGCATCGACACCCTGCCCAACAGCGACGACTTGATCTGGCTGTACTGCCAAGACACCAACACGACCGATGGCCCGGCAATCCCGAGCCCGAGCTATGCGGATTCGTGGACCCACTGGGCATTCGCGGAAGCGCCCAGCACCACGGCCATCGACGCAGCCCGCGCTGCGCAAGGGGTTGCGTGATGGCTGAAAACGTCGTGGAACTGGGCGACTACCGCTTCACCCACAAGCGGCGCCATCGACACCCGAAGCCCGACTGCGAGCACAAGCGCGTCGAGCTCGACGACAACGGCGATATCGTGATGTGCTTGGACTGCGGCAAGCAGGTCAGTGCATACCACGCACTGCGCATGCTCACCGAGCATTGGGGTGAAGTGCAGAGCAAGATCGCGTCGAAGCAGGCCAGAGCGGATGGAGCTCACGACAAGGCGATACATCTTTTGGCAGCTCGCAAGGTGGAAGAGGCGTGGCGTAGCCGGACCATGGTTCCGTTCTGCCCTCACTGCGGCGAAGGCATCAGCGCAACGGATGGCTTCGGGGCCGGACTCATCAACAAGGAAATCGACAGCGCCCGGCGAGCCAGGAAGGCCGCAGAGCGCGCCGCGGCGCAGCAAGGAACCACCCCATGAGCCGACGAAAACCAGTGCGCCGCGACAAGCGCGCACCCATCCCCGACTTTGACCAGCCCGCCCAGCAAGCGGGCTTTTTTACGAATGGACCATCATGAGCGAATACCTCAGCACGCAAGAGCTGCACCAGCTCACCGGCTACGCGCGCGCTGGCCAGCAAGGCAAATGGCTGGCCGACAACCGCATACCGTTTAAACAGGTCGGCACCCGCATCATCGCCTCGCGGGTCCATGTCCAATCCTGGCTGGAGGGCAAGCCAACGGCCGCGCGCACAGGCCTCAATTTGGCAGCGATTCGATAGGAGCAAACGAGAATGGCCAAGAGCACGAAATATCCTCGGCTGAAGACGATGGTGCGCCGCGGTCGAGCCGGCCAGGTCTGGGTTTACTACGCCTACGACATGCGCCCAGAGGGCAAGACCGATATTCCGCTGGGCAAGGACCATGCAAAGGCGCTGGAGCAGTGGGAGCAGCTGCACAACAAACTTCCGCTCACCATCGGGCGACTCGATGAGGCATTCATCCGTTGGGAAGAACGCGAGCTTCCCAAATATGAGAGCGCAGAAACCCGCAAGGGCTATGCAAAGAACCTGAAGGCAATCAAACCGGTGTTTGGGCAGATGGCGTGGGATGAGGTGGATCTGCCATCGCTGCGCCAATATTTGGACGTGCGCACGGCCAAGACCCAAGGCAACCGGGAAATGTCGCTGCTGCAGCTCATCTGGAGCAAGGCATTGCTTTGGGGCATGACGCGGCTGCCGTGGCCCGCGCAAGGCGTCAAGGGCTGGAAAAACCAGGAGAGCGCGCGGGAGTTCGAAGTCACCGACCAGCTTTTCGCAGCCGTATACGCTGAAGCCGATCAGGTGCTGCGCGACTGCATGGACATAGCCACCGCAACCGGGATGCGCATCACCGACGCGAGGACGGTGCGCATGCCAGTAGGCGGCGTGCTGCGCCACAAGGCGGGAAAGACCGGGAAATGGGTCGAGTTCGATGTCAGCGCGTCCCCGGTGCTGTCATCTCTCACAGCAAGGCGAGAGGCATCGAAAGCCTACTGCGTGATGCTGCTGACCACGACAACAGGCCGCCAGGTGAGTGCGCGGATGCTGCACGACCGCTGGGATGACGCCAGGGACAGGGCTGCACTGAAAGCCGAGAAGGCCGGGGAGATTCAGCTGGGGTCGGCCATCCGGGCGATGTATTTGCGCGACATGCGCAGCCGAGCCGCTGACTTAGCCGATGGCATTGGCGAGGCCTCAAAGCTGCTTCAGCACAGCAGCCAGAGGCTGACCGAAAAGCACTATCGAACGCGCCCAGAGAAACTCAAGGCGGTGCGCTAAACCGTTTCCTCAATATTCCGTGCTAGAGGAAGAAATACGCAGAAAGCGCAGATTATTTGAGGAAATTATCGGCCCGCAGGCCGCGCCAGCGCTCATTTCTACATTGGACTCAAAATCCCCCACCGAAAGGTGTGCCGGTTCGATTCCGGCCCCGGGCACCAATGCAAAAAGCCGTTAAGTTTCAATGACTTAACGGCTTTTTTCATGGTTTTTCCTGCCTGCACAGCAGGGAGATTTAGGCGCGAAAAAAGAAACAGTAGGCGCAAAAACTCCTAATGCCCACCTTGAGGGAGTGGAAAAACGGGCCCACACACCGCATGCGTGCCCCCTGCAAAGACCGCTGTACGTTCGCCTTTCAACGCCCGTGCGCGACGCGCGCTGCCAGTGCTTCTTCAGAGATCCAGGTCCGGTAGAGATCGTGCGATCGCCAACGTCGTTCTAGTTGCCTGGGACAAACCTCGCCTCGCACAGACGACGGCTGCCGACCCAAAAGCGACAGTGCGCATCACGCCCCAAAAGCGGTCAATTATTCGTAACATAACCCGGCTGGTCGCGGCCCGAAACCTGCCTGTTGAAAGCCAGGTCCTGCACGTTTGCAAGCTATAGTTTGCATAGTGGAAGTTTGCTGGATTTCGCGGAATTTACAAACCTAGATGCTTGAACGGATACCCTCGGCTGCTATGGACAAACGAATATTTTGGTACAGCGTAATCGCGAGCATCATCGCGTCCATCGGATTTTCTTGGTTATTTGAGCCAATCTCGCGGTGGTTGTGGAATGCCGCGTCCGACAGTGCGTCATCGTGGCTAATCAACCTACAGAACGGAGCCTTCATGAACGCCGCGCTGGGGAAACGAGACTGGGCTACGGTTTACATATTCTTTGTCTTCAGCACCTTTCTATGGGCAACAGCTTTTGGCGCAATCACTGGAGCGTACCTTGCGCTAAAGCGTGCCGAGAGCCCGAGCGGCGCGATCGCGCGATTTCGCAAGCCTGTCTGGCTGCGCCGTATTGGAATTGCGGCACTCGTGCTTTCGATCACACTTGGGCTGTACCAATGGGCCCAAATGTGTTTTATGTTCTATGTTGATCTCCAGCTGAATGCCTCTTTCAGTCAACGATTGGACGCGTTAGGTCCATACACTGATCTGATGGATGAAAAACGACTGAAGTCTGCGTGGGCGTTAATGAAGACGCGCGATGACTACGAACAGATCAACTCCAGGCTTGACGCTTTAGCGAGCCGCGCCGGTGTGGCTCTGCCGCCGCCGCTGTATAGGTGAAAGTGTGGGAATATGTCTAAAGGTTGATCGACGTGGCCATCCTATCGGCGGGCTTCATCTACGTTGAGCGTCTGCTTTCACTAGCCACCACTGGCTGCTCCTGGCCGTCAGCGGTCGGTCATAGGCCCTGCATCGAATACCTCGACTGACGCAAGACGTAGCAACTCAGAGCTGCGTCCGCAAGGGTGACGCACGAGCCCCCGGCCCCAATTCGACGACGAACGGCAGGCGAGCCGTGCAAGCCCGTCAAAACCCGTCACCGCCTCACCCATTACCGTTCCATCATGAGGCCCGCACTGCTTGTTTCTGCGGCCTGCCGACGCCGCCGTCGAAAGCGGGACATTAAGCCGGCAGGCGAGGCGGGGGTCTCAGCGCGCGCTGACGGTCAAAGGCCGTGGCCCTGTGACGGCCATCAATCGGGCTGATGAGGCTGCTGGAAATGGTCCTGTGGCATGCGAGGCGCGCCCGTGTGGGCCTTTCCAGGGTCAATCAAGGGGTGTGAAAGGCGTGCGGGCAAACGACGCCTTGTGAACGCTCTAATGTCGAATCAGCCGACCCTGTTGCATTTGGATACCTGCTGTCAATCGGGATATACTGGATGTCCATACAGCAATCACAAGACAAGACAAAACATGATCTACAGCATTCAAGCCGAACTGGACAGTGCCAGCGCTCAGGTGGGGGCGCTGTGCGAGCTGCTAGAGGCAGCCAACGACAAGCCCGTGGCCGCCTCTTCCATTCATGCGCTGCTGCAGCCATTGGCGCGGCGCCTGAACTCTGCGGCCGGCGACTTGTCAGACCATGTGCCACCCTCGGCGCAATGAGCGCAGTGTGAAAAACGAAAGCCCCGCAATGCGGGGCTTTCGTTTTGGTCAGCTGGTCAGTCAGCGTAGCGGGGGCGCCGCAGGCTGCTCAATGCCAGGAATCTCGTAGGGATCAAATCTGCAGACCTCATCGCCTGCCCATTCATTGATGTACTGCGCGATCGTCGTCTGCAGCGGGCGAATTTCGTTTCGTGAGAAAACCCGGGCGGCATCGAGCACATTGCCAAAGCCTCCGGCATTCGCAGGCACCACGCCGATAAGTTGCGGCGGCACCCGGTGGGCCGCCAGCTGGTCATCACGGCTCACGTTCTTGATATTGAAAAACTCATCCTTGGCTGTGGCCTCGCCAATGGGAATCAAATTGATGCCATCCTTTTTCCCATTGGGCGAGTAATAGAAAAGATTCTTGAAGTTGCCCACGCCTTTGGACGACTTCAACGACTGGCGCAGGTTGTCGATATCCTGAGGGTCTTGCGCCGGGTCAGTCAGGTAGAGGATGAAGCCGGCATGGCTGCCGTTGTTGTAATAGCGGCGGCGGAACAGCGTGGCGGACTCATTCAGCCAGGCCGCCTGGAGCGAGGCCAGGTACTGCGGCAGACCGTAGATTTCCTGATGCACGTCAGGCTCCAGAAGATGGCAAATGCGGCCACGCGCGAACTGGTGTTCTTCTTTCCAGCCGCGCACGAATCCGTAATCCCGCAGATCCCGGCCGCGGCGCATGTACTTCGCCAGCGCGTGGCGCAGTTCCAGCGGAGCGCCCAGGCGATTGGGGACATGTTCAAGATATGCGTTGCCGAAGGTCACGTAATCGAGGGCAACACGTTGCACCGTGGCGCGGCTCAGCAGCTTGTGCGGAACGAACGTGCTGGCCAGGACCTGGGCCTTGAAGTGCACCGCGCTGCCGTGGTGTGTGGCCGCGCGCAGGCTGCGCGCCAGGCCGTCAAAACTCACCGGGGTTTCGTACCAGTCACCGCTCAGCCAGCACTCAACGTAATCAAGAATTTCGCGTCGATCGAGCACCGCCTCAGGCTCGCCGAATGAGAATGCCACGCTGGGGGCGGGAGATATGCCAGGCTGGGATGTCGTGTGGTTCGGGGTATTGCTCATCAAGAAAACTCCATGATTGCGCGCTGGCCGCCGCCGCCCACGGCGACGGCTTCCAACGGCTCGTTGTCCAATGCATTCATCGTTGCCCAAGCCAGGTCCGCATGGCCCGCTTCAGTGCTGCGGCCTGACGCGTATGTCACGCCCTTTCCGCTGCCGGTAACTTCGCGCTGAATGGCCATGAAAGAGCGCTGCAGATCCACGTCGCCCGCATCGAATTCAAGGCGGCCAGCACGCATCACGCTTTGCGCTTTCAGCACCAGGCGGGTCTTGACCTCGGCGCTGTATTGCAGAGCTTTCGCCTGCGGGAAAAACTGTTTGACGATCTGATAGACGCCCTGGCCCAGGCCCGTTGTGTCAATGCAGATGTGCTGCACGTTGTAGCGCTGGGTGATCTTTCGGATTGCATCGGCCTGAGCTTCAAAGTCGGCACCCTTGAACTGCTCCCGGTGCAGCACGCGGAACTTGCCGCCGGGCGTGGTGGGAGGGGCCAGCACCACCAGGCCGGCGGCGTCGCCTGTGTGGCTGGGGTCATAACCCACCCACACGCCGCTGTAGCCATAGGGACGCATGGCGAACGGCTTGAAGTCGCTCCAGGCGTCCCAGCTATCAACGTGGCACCGCATGAGATCCGCGAGCTTGAACACCGCGAAGGTCTCGTCGACAAACCCGCACATGAGCAGGTTGTCCCATTCCTCGTCCGAATACTCGAAGCGCAGGTCGTCAAGGGTGAAGAGATTGCAGCCGCCGGCCTCGGCATCCAAGATGTTGACGATCTGCCGCCAGATTCGATCCTCACCCGTGAAACCACCGGCCAGCCGGTCGTGGCTGATGTCGATTTGTATGCGCTCTGCTTTCGATCGACGCTTGTTGATGCGCTCACCGCTCCAGAAGGCATAGGCCTCATGCTGCAAGCTGCTGGGCGTGCTGAAGTAGGTTTTGCGCCATTTCGCATGCATGGCCATGCCGCTGGCCACTTTGTTCAGTGTTTCAAAGCCGTGCGTCCAAAAGAAAACATCGAAATAGAAATTGCCGTGGTAGCCCTGGGCTGTCCGCGCATTCGTTCCCAGGAAATACAGGGTCGCGCCGTTGGGCAAAACGATGGGATCGCCCTTCAACTCGATATCCAGAACCTCCTTGACGAATGCCACGATGTACTGCCGAAAGATGTGTGCCTGGGAGCGGCTGGCCGATAGAAAAATCTGGTTGCGTCCAGTCTCCAGCGCGTCAATCAGCGCCTCCCGGGCGAAGTACCACGTTGCCCCGATCTGCCGTGATTTGAGGATGGCGCGCGTGCGCTGCTGGCTGTTCTGCCACCAAGCCAACTGGTACTGGAACAAGCTGTCAATGAAGGCGGATTTGAGCTTTTCCAGCCCTTCCTCACCGCCCAGCAGATTGCGCTCGGGCTGCTTCTTCGGTGCGGTGTTGCGCGCCAGAATGTTCGGATTGAGGTCTGCTTCCTTGCCGGTTTTCTCATAGTGTCCAACGCGCGCCATGCGCTCCATCTGGCGCCCCAGCAGGTCGATTTCTTTGAAGTCTCCCCCGGTCTTTTGCTCCTTGTTGATGAGCGTGCACAGCCGCATTTCAAGCGAGCCCTCCACCCGCTGCAAGCCTGTGGCCTGCTCCCATGCATCCGCCTTCTTCCACTCGTGCACCGTCGTGCGTGGAAGGCCCAAATGCTCGGCGATATGCGTGACACGCCAGCCCATCCAGTACAACGCCCGCGCCTGACGGCGCTTGTCCTGAGCGGGGTCCGTCAGCGTGTGCAAAACGTCCACCGCAGGCGCATCGGGGGGCGCCTGTTCTTCAGCAGCGACAGGGAAAGGGAACGGGTTGAGCGGGCTGGCGCGCACACGCGAACGGCGGGCGGTGGTGAGAGTCATGCCGGCAAGTTTGGGCACCAATACGCGCGCGCGCACCCGCCCGCTTATGTCAAAGCGACGGACACAAGAGCACGCGCTGGCCGCCGACATGCATCGGCCAGAACATAGGGGCTACGCCAAAGCGGCGCTCATCAATCAACCACTGCAGCACATGCCAAGTCCTAAGTCCAAATGGTTCCGCGTGGCCACCGAAGGTGCCACCACTGACGGCCGCGAAATCACGCGTGTCGAAATCGAGCAGATGGCCAAAACCTACAGCCGTGAAAAATACGGCGCGCGCATCTGGCTCGAGCACTATCGCGGCATGGTGCCCGGCGGGCCATTCGACGCGCTCGGCGATGTGTTGGCTGTCGAGGCGCGCGATGTCGAAGACGGCAAGAAAGCGCTGTTCGCACAAATCGAACCTTTGCCAACGCTGATCGAGATGAACAAGAAGGGCCAGAAGCTCTACAGCTCCATCGAGATCCACCCCAGTTTTCCAACCACAGGCGGTGCCTACCTGTTTGGCCTGGGCGTGACCGACAGCCCGGCCAGCCTGGGAACCGAGGTGCTGAAGTTCGCTGCCGGCGCTCAAGCGAACCCGTTTGCAGATCGCAAGGCCGACAAAGCTGTTTTGTTCTCGGCGGCTCAAGAATTCAGCTTGGAACTGGAGGACCAGCAGCCCGTTGCAGCAGACACGGGCGTGGTGGCGGCTGCGCTGTCCAAGTTCACCGCAGTCATGGAGAAGCTGCTTGGCAGCGACAACGCGAAACCCGAGGTGAAGAACCTCAATGCTGCCGACAAAAGCGCGGACATTCTGGCCGCGCTTCAAGAGTCCAGTGCAGCCATGAAAGCCTTTGCCACGCAGCAGGCCAAGGACGGCCAGGCCCTGGCCAGCCTGCAGAGCAAATACAGCGATTTGCAGAAGGCTCACGAAGACATGGTGAAGAAGCTCAGCACCGAGCCGGAAGGTGCCCAGCGCCCAGCGGCCACCGGCGGCAATGGCCGCGAAATGGCCGAGTACTGAACCGCCCCATCTACCCCACCCGACAGGAACTACCAATGCGCAACGATACCCGCCAGCACTTCAATGGCTACATGAGCCAACAAGCCCGATTGAACAGCGTCGACAGTGCCGCCACGAAATTCAATGTGGCTCCAACCATCCAGCAGAAGCTGGAAGAAAAGCTGCAGGAGTCCAGCGACTTCCTCGGCCGCATCAACGTGATTGGCGTGCCGGAACTGAAGGGCGAAAAGCTCGGCCTGGGCATCAGCGGCACCATCGCCAGCCGCACCGACACCAGCGGCACAGGCACACGCAAGACCCAGGACGCCACAGCCATGACGGCCGGCGGCTACGAATGCGCAAAAACCGATTACGACCACCACATCCGCTATGCGACGCTGGATTCGTGGGCCAAGTTCAAGGACTTCCAGGCTCGCATCAGCGCCCAGGTGCTTCAGCGCTGCGCGCTGGACCGCATCACTGTGGGCTGGAACGGCGTGCAGGCTGCAGCCAACACCAACCGCGCGCAGAACCCGCTGTTGCAGGATGTCAATATCGGCTGGCTGGAGAAGATCCGCACCGAAGCTGCAGCCCGCGTGCTCAAGGATGGTGCACAGGCAGGCAAGATCGTTGTGGGCAACGGCGCCGACTATTCCAACCTCGATGCTCTGGTCTACGACGCCTACAAGACGCTGCTGGACCCCTGGTTCCAGGAAGACCCCCAGCTTGTGGCAGTCGTGGGGCGCGACCTCATGCATGACAAGATGTTCCCGCTGGTCGAGAAGAACGACGCGCCCACCGAGCGCCTGGCTGCCGACATCGTGGTGAGCCAGCGCCGCCTGGGCGGCCTGCCGGCGATGACAGTGCCCTACTTTCCTGCAGGCAAGGTGCTTGTCACGCGACTGGACAACCTGTCCATCTACTTTCAAGACGGCTCGCGCCGCCGCGCGGTGGTGGACAAGCCCGAGCGCGACCGCATCGAGTTCTTTGAAAGCTCGAACGACGCCTTCGTGGTCGAAGACTATGGCCTGTGCGCGCTGGTGGAAGGCATTGAGCTGGCAGGAGCTGGCGGCTGATCGTTGGTAGAGCGAGCCCTGGGCCGCTGATACCACGGTACACAGCGGCCCCCTTTTCCCACAAGACCACCAGAACACCATGCCAATGACTCCCGCACAGCGCCACCGCGCCCGCGTGATGGCGGCCCAGGCCGCCATGGCTGCCGCTGCAGAAAGTCCCCACGGGGAAATGCAAGGCGGCGCCTATGAACTGATGCAGGCTCAATTGCATGAGCATCTGCGCACGCTCAAGAACATTCAGTCAGTACAGCTCAAGGTCCAAGCCAAGCACACCATGCTGGCCGACTATGAGCCCTACCTCGACGGCGTGCTGCAGGCCGATGCCGGCGTACCCGACATCGTGCTGTCCACCGTGCTGGTGTGGCACATCGACGTAGGCAACTGGAATCGCGCGCTGCAGATCGCCGCCTATGCCATGCGCCACAGTCTGCCGCTGCCCGACAAGTACCAGCGCGACTTGCCAACGTTGCTCATGGACGAAATCTCCGAAGCCGCAATTGCCGGTCGCCTCGCGGGCGCTGAAGCTCTGGCGACGCTCGCCCAAGTGGACATGCTCACGGCAGAAAAGGACGCGCCAGACCAGGCCCGCGCGAAGCTCTACAAAGCCATCGGCTGGGCCGCCATGGGCAAGTCATCCACGCACGATGTGGACCCCAAAACACTGCAGTTGGACATGGTGCAAATTGCCCTGCCCCGACTGCGCCGCGCCATCGAACTGCATGTGCAGATCGGCGTGAAAAAGGATGTGGAACGCCTGGAGCGGCGGCTTAACGAGCTGCAGCCCCAGGCCCCCAACTGAGCGAACCCCGCACCCTGGCGGCTCGGGGGCCGCGCCGACCCAAGCCTTGCGCCTGACGCCGACAACGCCCCCGACCACCGCCAACCCCAACAAAGCCACCGCATATGTTTGTCGCCACCGCAAACCCGCCGACTGCTGCCGAAGAACCCGCAATTCCCAACGATGGTTGGTTTCCCGACATGCACCCTGCCGCCGTGCGCAAGGCTTGCCTGCTTGACGGAACTATCACGGCAGAGCGGCTGCGGCCGTCGCTCATTGATGCGATGCTGACCATCAACAGGCAGTTGCAAGGCTGGTCCGACAAACAGCGCGAGCTGGGCCATGCCAGCCTGGCAGAAGTGCCAGGCCCTCACGTAGCGGGCGAATGCGCGCGCCTCGCGTACTACCGCCGCGCCGTCCACGCATGCCTGCAGGCCGATCTGGCCGAGGCATACCGCATCCAGTCTTTCCTGCCCGCGGGCACTGGGAGTGGCAAGCAAGACCGCGTGCATGAAGAGATGGCCGTCCGACAGGACGATCACCGCCGCAATCAGCGATGGGCAGTGGCTGACCTGATGGGCAACCCACGTTCCACCGTGGAGCTGATCTAACGCTATGGCCTACACCACCGCCCGCGCGCACCAAAACGACACCATCGACAGCCTCTGCTGGCGCCACTACGGCATCACGCGGGGCATGGTCGAAGCCGTGCTGCAAGCCAACCCCGGTCTTGCCGAGCAAGGCGCGATGCTTCCCCAGGGAACACAGGTGCGAATGCCGGTGGCGACCGCGAAGCCCATGCAACCCGTGATCCAGTTATGGGACTGAAAAATGGATAAGCCCGAAATCATCCGACTTACCGCCACCGAGGTGGCCAAAGCTGCACCACCGACTTCAGTTGCCATCACCAGCCAGCTTGAAAACTGGGCTGCGGCGAACACTGTCACGGTGCTGACCGTTCTCTACCTGACGCTGCAAATTGCATGGCTGATTTGGCAATGGCGCCAGGCCAGCCGCATAGCGAAAGCAGCGCAAGCCAAGCAGGAGGCACAGAATGGATAAGCGCATTCCCGCGTCCCTGCTGGGCCTGACCCTGACCATGCTCACGGCATGGAAAGCCAGCGAGGGATTCACTGCGGCCCCGGTCATTCCGACCAAGGGCGACGTTCCCACCATCGGCCACGGCGCCACGCACTACGAGGACGGCACGCGCGTCACGATGGCCGACCCGCCAATTACACGCGAGCGCGCCCACGCCCTGGCCGGGAACCTGCTGCGCGACACCTATGTGGCCTGCGTGAAGCGCAGCCTGGGCGATGCACCCATGTACCCGGTGGAATTCGATATAGCCGTCGACTTCGCCGGGCAGTATGGCTGCGCGCGCTGGTGGAACAGCTCCATGCGCGAGGGCTACATCACCGGCAACTACCGCCCGGCCTGCAACGCCTATTTGCTCTACCGTTTCGCGGCAGGCTACGACTGCAGCACCCCAGGCAACAAGCGCTGTATGGGCGTGTGGACTCGCCAACTGAAGCGCAATGCCGCTTGCTCGGCGGTACTGTAATGGCGCGCCCCACCCTTCCCTATGCAGCAATGGCCACGGCCACACTGCTGTGCGCAACGCTGATCGTCACCTTCTACGCGGGGGTGCTCTATGAGGGCCGCAGCGCAGCCAGGGCAGACGCTGCCGAGCTGCAAGACCTGCAGCGCCGCCATGCCCGCGCCACGGCTTGGCTGCGCGGCGAGCGCACCAGCGCAGAGAACACGCTGCGCGCCGAAATCCTGGGCCTGCAGGCCCAGCTCAAAGAAAGCCAAGGAAAAGCCGATGCCGATCACCAAGACCATCTTTCTGGCCTGCGCACTGGCACTGTCCGCGTGCGCGTCCCCATCGTTGCCGCCAGCTGTGGCGCCGCAGGAATACAGCCCGCCGGAAATGCCGGCACTGCAACTGCAACCGCGCACGCCGAACTTGACCCAGCGGCTGCGGCAGACCTTGCCGGCATCGCCCACGATGGCGACGCCAGCATCCGCGAACTGAACCACTGCATAGGGCAGTACAACGCAGCGCGCGAAGCCTTGCAACGCTGGCGCGAAACGCTGCATAAGGCAGAGCATGTACAAGCCGAATAGCTTGCGCGAGCACCTGACAGCAGCCCTGCCCGACCTGCAGAGCGATCCGCATCGACTCATCGTGCTGATCGCCGGCGGTAAAGTCAGAAGCACGGCCAGCGGCAGCTTGTCCTGGCGCTATGACTACACCCTGCGCCTTCTTATCACCGATTGGACAAACCACGCAGATGCCGTTTTTGCCCCGTTGCTGGTCTGGCTGCAGGAACATCAATGGGATCTGCTCAGCAACAACGACAAGAACGGAATCCGTTTTGAAGCTGAATACTTGAGCCAGCACAGCATGGACTTGCTGATCGAGCTGGATCTGCACGAAACCGTGCTGGTGCGTGAGCGCAAGGAAATGCCTGGCACGCGCAACGTTCCGGGTGCCATGGAGTTACATCACAAGAAGGATGCACCCGGCCCAATGGACATGCCTATGCGCGAGCGTTGGAGCTTCTGGATTAAAGATCAGCTCCTGGCCCAGTGGGACTATGACCCGCGCCGTCCCTTGCCGTCCGACGAGGGATAAATCATGGATGATCTGCAGCGCCTGGAAACGTGGTTGAGCCCGCTGCTGCAAAGCCTGCAGCCTGCGGAGCGCCGCAAGATGGCGCGCCAGGTGGCGCAACTGCTGCGCGAGAAAACCCAGCAGAACATGCAACTGCAGCAGAGCCCGGACGGGGCCGCCTGGCAGCCGCGGAAAAACCGCACCCGCGACCAGCGCGGTCGCCTGCGCAATGGCCCCATGTTCTCGAAACTGCGCAAGGCGAAGCATTTGAAAGCCCAGGCTTTCCCGGACGGCGCCGTAGTGCAATTCATGGGCCGCGCCGAGCGGCTGGCGCGCGTTCACCATTTCGGGTTGCGCGACCGCGTTATGCGAGGCGGGCCCGAATATGACTATCCGGCCCGTGAGCTGATGGGCATTACGGACGAAATGTCCGAGGCAATCGAAGCGCTGGTGATAGAGCATCTGGCCGCCTGAATCTGTAGACCGCACGGGCACAAGACGCCCTGCTGGTTTCGCGCGCGCGCGGCAGGCAAAGTGGCCGCATGCCCGCCGATAACCCTGCCTCCCTCAACGCCACCGAGCTCCTGCGCCGACTGGAAAATACCGTGCGCCTGGGCACCATCGCCGAGGTGCGCCACGCTCGCCCTGCGCGCTGCCGCGTCAAGACCGGCGAAAACACCACAGACTGGCTTCCCTGGCTGACACAGCGCGCAGGCAAAGACAGAACGTGGTGGCCGCCTGAGGTCGGCGAACAGGTGATCGTATTCAGTCCAGGCGGCAACTTGGGGGCGGGCGTTGTTCTGGCCGGCATCTACAGCGACAGCCACCCACAGCCCGACGATGACCCAGATGTGTCGTGTGTGGAATTTGCGGACGAAACGCGCGTGGAATACAACCGCGCCACCCATGTGATGACCGTCAGCGCTCCCACATTGATAGAGCTGCGCGCCAAGCATGTGCTGCTGGACGCCGATGTCTACATCACGCGCAAGCTGCATGTGGATGGACCCGTTCACGTTGCATCTCGCCTCTTCGCGGCCGGCGGTCTGTGGCCGATGAGCCCGGGAGTAGTGCCGCCTATGCCGCGCCCCGGCGCTGGAAGCGGAGGCAAATGATGGACGGCGAAAAGATCAGCTGCAGCAGCATCGAATTTCATGACCAGGGCAACGGCACAGTACGGGCCAGCATGAGCATGGAAGCGGGAAGCCTTGTCATTCGAGGCATGCGCGGTGTGCCCATCCGCATCGAGGCAGATGAGGACGATGTGATTGTCAAAGGCCGCGTGTTGGACCTTCACGCCACAAAAGCAATCAAGGAAGACGCCAATGGCGTGGGCCATACCTACACGGGCAAAGAGGTTCACTACTGGATGCCCCTGGAGGGCGGTTCCGCCAATTGGCCGGCACCGCCAGAGCACCCGCTTATCGGCGAAAACAACCTGACGGAACCGCGGCCATGACGGGCATGCACCGCAACGGCGGCACCAGCATGCGCGACCTCGCGCACCTGAGCCAATCCATTGCCGACATCCTGACCACGCCACTGGGCACACGACTGCAGCGGCGCACCTATGGCAGCCTGCTGCCCGACCTGATCGACCACCCCGACAACGGCACAACGCGCATCCGTGTGTACGCCGCCACGGCCAGCGCCCTGATGCGCTGGGAGCCACGTTTGCGCCTGTCTCGGATACAGCTCAGCAGCGGCCCACAACCAGGCAAGGTCATGCTGGATCTGGCGGGCGAATACTTGGCGCCTGACGGATCGCGCCCCGTGAGCCTGCAACTGGCATTGCAAATGAGGGCTGCCGCATGAGCGCGATGATTGATCTCAGCACCGTGGCCGCGCCGGCGGTGGTCGAGCCGCTGGACTTTGAGGTAGTGCTTGACCAGCTCAAGTCACAATTACTGCAGTTGCAGCCCGATCTCGTCAATGTGCTGCACCTGGAGAGTGAACCGCTGGTCAAGCTCATGCAGGTGATGGCATACCGCGAGGTGCTGCTGCGGCAGCGCATCAACGAAGCCGCGCGCGCGTTGATGATTGCCTATGCCGTTGGCACCGACTTGGACCAGATGGGAGCCAACTACGACATAGTCCGCCTGCCTGGCGAAACCGATGAGCGTTTGCGCGGCCGCGTCCAGGCCGCCTACAACCGCTTGGCCGCAGCAGGCCCAGCAGAAGCCTACCGCCAGCATGCCATGGGCGTCAGCGCCGAGATCCGCGACGTAGGCGTTTTCAGCGAAGCGCCGGGCCGCGTCACCGTGTCCGTGCTGGCCCCCTTACTCGTCACCCAGGCTGAGGCCACCGAAGACCAGGCCGCTGCTGGTCTAGCATTGTTCGGCACAAGCGCTGTACCCGGGAAAGTCCACATCGTGCAGCCAGGCGACGGGCCGCTGCTGCAGAAGGTGCTTGCCGCGCTCAATGCCGAGCATGTGCGCCCACTCACCGACCATGTGGTGGTGCGCGCGCCGCGCATCATCCCGTACACCATTGCGGCCGTGATCGAGGTCAAACCCGGCCCCGACCCGGCCCAGGTGCTGGCCCGGCGCCGCGCCGAGCTGGCCGCATACACCCGAGCGCACCAGGCGCAGGGTGACGACATCACCTGTTCCGGCATCGTGGCAGCGCTCATCGAACCTGCCGTGCGTGATGTGCGCCTGGCCGCGCCGCTGGACAACATCGCCGCCGGCCCTGGCGAGATTGCCGTTTGCGTTGGCGTCACGGTCACTGCGGAGCTGCTGCATGCCTGATGTGCGCAACCTCCTGCCGCCGAATCGCACCGCGCTGGAAAGTAGCGTGGTGCAAGCGCTGTTCACACAGGAGCATCCGATACGCGACATCACTACGCTGTACCGCGCCGACATCCTGGCCCTGCCGCTGCTGCCCTGGTTGGCCTGGTCACAGGATGTACTGGTATGGCCAGCGGATGCCGATGAATCCATGCGCCGCAACTTGACCGCAGGCGCCTGGGCGATGCACCGCCGCATGGGAACGCTCGCGGGCCTGCGCGAGATGGCCGGCTACCAAGGCGGCACCATCAAGCGCGCAATCGTTCCGCCGTCCAAGACCTATGCCGGCGTGTCGCTCACGGCTGCGGAGCGCAATACTTTTGTGCAGCGCTACCCGCAACTACGCATCTACCCCCAGCGCGTCACGGGCAAACGCGTGGGCGCCATGCTGGCCCGCTGCTTTCCTGGCGCTGGCGTGCACCCGACGCAGACCGATGCCGCCATGCGACTGGCGCCCCAGACCTACCTCTATCGCAATGGGGTCGAGATCCCACTGCAAAGCACCGAGCGCAGCACTACCTCTACCGAGCGCACAGGGCGCAGCTATCTGGAAGTGCGCCGCCCTGGGATGGCCCGTCATGCCAGCTTCGCCGGCCTTCCCGGTCGCTGGCTGCTGCCAGGCGACGCCGCGCAGCGCATGTACCGCCTCACCGTGGAAACGCCGTATATCGACAGCCGTGAGCAGCTGCGCCATGTGGCTGTATCGCCGAGCCTGCAGCTACTCGATGTGCGCTATGACTGGACAGCCGGAACAGCATTCGCCAATGGCGTGCACGCCGGCATGCACGTAGCCGGCCACCTGCGCCCGAGCACGGCGCGCGAGCGCATCTACAAACGGCTGTGGCTGTTCGATCCGGCCATGGAGGTGCTGCGCCGTGGCGCTATCTCCTTTGCGGGCGCAACGCGGCTATCCATGCCTGCGCACCATGCCGAACTGGCCATTGCCATTCCTGGCCACAAGCACCCACGCGCAGCCGGTCGCTATCTCACCGGCTACACGATCGCCAGCGACCACAAGCGCTATCACGACACCATCGCCGGCCTGCGCCGCGTGGCCCGCGCTTCGGATCGCATAGCCATCGACACAGCAACTACACGGCCATTGCTGGCCCGAGGCGCCGTGTTTGCCGGCGCCGCCGTCGCCGGCGAATGGCGCGCCATCGCTTGACCCATCACCACACCATCCACCATCGAGCCAACACATGGAAAAGCAAATCACATTCCGCGACCGTCAGGAGCTGACCGCTGCCGACCTCAATGCGATCGGTACTTACGCCGGCCAAGCCATGCAGCACGTCGTATCCGATGCCATCAGCACCGAGCTGCACTACACGGGCGGTAACGTGGCAGCCAAGACCACCACGCAAATCGAGGTCGCGCCGCTACGGTTCTTCAACTCGGGCACGGTCTATGCCAGCGAGCAGGCGGAAACGATGAACCTGTTCCAGCATCTGCCGCTGACCACCAAGAAATGTGTGGCCATCGTGCTGTGGGGCGAAACGGTGGAAACCGATGTGCAGCCGCGCGACTTCATCACCGACCTGACCACAGGCGCCACCGAGCCCCAGGCCGTGTCCATGACATCGCTTCGCAAGGCCAACATCAACATGCTGCCCGGCACCGAGTCGGTAGACCCCCAGCCGCCCGCGCTGCAGACCGGAACCCTGGCACTCGCCCTGATCTATCTGGGCACCAACGGCATCGAGCGCATCGAAATGCAAGAAGGCGTGCGCCTGCCATCCCTGCGCAACCATGCCGAGCGCCTGCGAGAACAGGAGAACTGGCGAGCGCAGGCCGAACCCCGCATCAGCACCATCGCCACCGACCTGGCGGGCCTGGCTGAAAAAACCTCTCTGCTCGTTTCCCGCTCCACCGTGGTCGAACTGGCAAACGATGTCGCACGGCTCAAGGCAAAGGCCAACCTGCCCACGGCCTATGCCAGCTATGAAAGCGACTACTACGGCGACGCAAGCAAGACCGACATAAACGGCGTGGCCTACAACGCCGCAGTAGTGAATGGCCTGATCTTCCCCACCGCCGGAAAAGCCACCGTTGGCCTCGCACTGTTCAACCCCTACGACGCTGCAATCAAACGCCACGCCGATGATTTGGTGCTGCCGGCCTATAACGAGATCGCGCGCATTAAGACCAGCGGCTACAGCGGTGATCTGTCGGTCAGCCAGTACCAAGTGCAAAGCCAGACACTGCGCGAATACACCACCACTGTCTGGGACTATCGCTACGGCTGGAACTACAACTACTACGGCGGCTGGTGGAACAGCTGGTACTGGAACTACTACGGCTACAACTGGGGTTGGTATGGCTACTACGGCTACCGCGTTGCACGGCAAGAAACCCACTACGAGCTGCAAGAGGTCACCACCAGCTATAGCGGCGCCATCATCGGCCAGAGCTTCCTTGTCTCTAATGCCATGTGGCTGACCAAGGTGGGTTTGCAATTCACCCAGATCGGTGCGAGCGGCGATGTGGTGATTGCCGTATGCGAAACGGATGGTGGCAAGCCGAATCTGGAAAAGACGCTGACCCGCGTCACCCTGTCGCGTGGCGACATCCTGAAATACCCCACGGAAACCGCCGTGCCTGTGCCCCCCGTCTTGATGGAAGCAGGAAAGCGCTATGCGCTGGTGCTCATCACCCAAGGGGATCACCGCGTTGCCACAGTCAGCGGCAATGACTACACCCAGGGAACGCTGTTCTTTGGCACCGATGGCGACTACTTCACTGGCGATCTCACAAAGGATCTGATGTTCACGCTGTACGCGGCCCAGTTCGTGCAGCCGCGCGTGGAAGTCGTGCTGCAGTCGGTATCGCTGGCCGGGGGTATTTCCGACATCAACATTGCCGCGCCCCAGGTCGTTCCCGATGGAACGGAACTGCGTTACGAAATCCAGGTGGGTGGAAAATGGTATCCGCTGGGCGACGAAATCATGCGGCTGTCTTCCCTGCCCGACATCGTGCCTTTGCGCGTTGTCATGCTGGGCACCAGCGACCTCGCACCTGCATTCCGGCTTGCTGCCAACGCAATCACGGGAAGCCGCGCAGCCACATCGTTCGTGCACTGGTCGACGGCTCGCGTTCTGGCCGCCGCCTCGTCCACCATCACCGTGCAGCTCGTCGTGGCGCAATGGGACGCGACCCAGCACACGCTGGAATGCACGCTCAAGAGCGGGGCCAACAGCTACACGCCGGCCACCACCGTGGTGCGCGATGAGCCGGACGGCCAGGCCAAGCGCTTCACGCTCACATTCTCCATACCTGCCGGCGTGTCCACCTATCAGATAAAGACGGCCGGAACCCGCACCGGCGGAAGTGCGCCATTTGTCGTGGTCGAACGCACCGACGTGGCGACCTGAACACCGACCTCATCACGGAGAAATTCCCATGGCAACCACCAAGAAAACCACCATCCCAGCATATGACGCCGCCCTGCAATACCGCGTGCAGCTCGCGCGGCGCATTGATGTGCTGTCGCAGACCTTCTACCCCGGCGCCGACTTGATGCTGCGCGGCGATGTACTCAACCAGCTCGAGCCGGCCGACATCGCCAGCGCAGAGGCTGTACAGCCGACTACCAAGGACTGAGCCCATGCCGTTGCGATTTGAGTCCTACCGGATGGTGGACGGCAAAACGCCGCTGGCCGCTGGATATTTCAATCCCATCTGGCAAGAGCTGGACTTGCGCCTTGTGGGACTGGAAGAATTGCGTGTCACCTGGCTGGGTGCCGTCGCCGAGGTTCAAGAACTGGGCTTAGCGCGCATCAATGAGCTGGTCGGCCAGCCGATGGAGACCGTAAATGCCGCCATTCTGGAAATGGAACAACGCATTGCCGCGCTGCCTGAAATGGTCAGTACCGCAAAGATGCAAGAAGCCCTGGCGGGCGAAGCGAAGGCGCGCGAGGCGGTGAACCAGGCTTTGCAGCAATTGGTGGAAGGCGTCAAAAACACATTTCCTCCACAGGAAGGCCATGCCGGGAAGTTCCTGTCGACGGACGGCGAAATGCGTGAGTGGACCATTCCCGCGGTAACGGATATGGGCCAGGGAACGGCGCAGCCACTGCAGATGCTGGGAATAGACGAAGCCGGCCGGGTGGCCGGCTTGCCCCCCGCGCGACGCCTGGACTATGAAGCGCGCGCCACGCTGCGCGACTTGGCAACAGGCACCGCGTTCGTGCGGGGGCTGGGCATCTTTGAGTGGGATGCCACTGTCGGCGCCGCCGACATTGACGACGACACCACACTCTTTGTGAGTTCGCGCGGTTGCTGGCGAATGCTGGCCCCAGGTCCAGAGGCCACCGTCCATCTGGCGCAGCTGCAGACGGCCGAGATTGGAGCGAACTTCGTAACTTCCACTTTGTTCATGCAGCTCACCACTCTGGCGGCTGGAGCCGAGGTGGTGTTAGGTGCGCCCACGCCCGGTGTGGAAGCAGGGTTTCACGCATTTGTGGCGCCGGACAAAAAACTGAACGTCAATGTTTCAATGGCCACGTGGGTCGAAGCGGATGGTGTGCTCGTAGCCCTGCGCAACCACAGCGCAAACGCCGTCGAGCTGACCCCCGGTGACTGGGCGGTTATGGCCATCAACCCAAGGATAAATTTATGAGCATCATTACCGGCATGCGGCTGGTGTCCGGCCTGACTGCAGGGTCCATCAACGCCGCCGAACTCACCGGCCTCATCTCCACGCCTGCGGGCGCCGCTGGGTGGAAGGCGGCTATGTCATCGTCTGCGCTCGCACAGCAATTGATGCAAGACCCGATCGCGCGCGCCGCCTGGATGGGAAGCACTGCGGCGGTCAATGCCGCAGTCAAACTGCGCTCGTTCGTGCGGCTGTGGTTGAGTCACCCCGAGGCGTTGGACAGCCTCATGTCTACCGCTTCCAGCATCGCCGCACTACTGGACTCTCGAGAAGCGCGCATTGCACTATGGAGTCACGACCAGGGGCTGGTCGCCATGGGGCTCAGCGCCACAGCTTATGCGGCCGCAAAGGCATCGAATAAATTAAAGCAATCAGGGGGAATTGTCTCGACAAACCCGAGCCTAGTCATTGCCGGAGGAGGTCGCTTCATTCTGGTCAGCACCATATCAAATGCTACAGGTAGCCTTCCAACGCAGAGCAAGCGCCCCGGCTCAGCGATACCGAGCGTAGTTCCAGTTGCCCCTGTTGAAAGACCCGCTGTAATTCCGTTGATCGGCCCTGTCGTATGCACAGCCGCCAATAGCGGCGGCATAAGTGTGACTGTTACCTATCTCCCTGCCGATTGAGGGACACCATGAGACTCATCACCCAAAATGGCCGCATCATCGCCAGCGCATTGGACACCTACACAGGTGATTCCATCGAGGCACCGCCAGACTTTGACATGACCCGCATGGGCGACTACCGCGTCGATGAAGATGGCAACCTCACACTGATGCCGGCAACCGTCGCCGTGCCACCGCGTGCCATCACATACTGGGCCTTTCGCAAGCGCTTCACGCATGCCGAACGTGTGGGACTCGAGCTGGCTGCGCTCGATGACCCCAGCGCCGACATCCAACAACGCCAACAGTCGGCCGGGGTGCGTGTGTATCTGGCTGACGCGGCCGCGGCGGATTGGATCGACCTTGACGATGCCGATTCACGCGAAAGCGTGGCGACGCTTGAGACCTTGGGTCTGCTGTCTGAGGGCCGGGCCGTCGAGATCATCGACGCGCCTGTAGTTGCATCCGAGCGGCCGGGCACCCTCATTACGTAGAGCCGGCCAGCACAAGCGCCCGCGCTGGCCCGCGCGCGGGCGAGGCGGCATCCTGACAGCACCCGAACTTTTGGACTGCTTCAGCAATGTCTACCGAGTACCACCACGGCGTCCGTGTCATCGAAATCAACGGTGGCACGCGGCCCATTCGCACCATCTCCACGGCAATCATCGGCCTGGTCGCCACGGCCTCCGACGCTGATGCGGCGGTCTTCCCCCTGAACGAGCCTGTGCTCATCACCAACGTGCGCACGGCCATCGGAAAAGCCGGCACCCTGGGCACCCTGGCAGCCTCCTTGGAAGCCATCGCCGAACAGTGCCTGCCAGTCACCGTCGTGGTGCGCGTGGCTGACGGGGAAGGCGAAACCGATGAAGACAAGGCCGCCGACCTCGTGAGCAAGGTCATAGGCACAACGCTGCCCAACGGCAGCTATACCGGCATGAAGGCCCTGCTGTCGGCGCCTGCAAAACTGGGCGTTAAGCCGCGCATCTTGGGTGCCCCGGGTCTGTCCACACAGCCAGTGGCCACAGCATTCCAGAGCCTGGCCCAGCAACTGCGCGCCATGGCCTACTGCGGCACCTACTTGGATAGCGTGGCCGAGGCCATCCTCTACCGCAACAAATTCAGCGCGCGCGAATTGATGCTGATTCACGCCAATTTCCAGCGCTGGGACACCGTGGCCAGCGCTACGGTCAACGCCTACACCGAGGCCCATGCCCTGGGCCTACGTGCCAAGATCGACCTGTCCACCGGCTGGCACAAGACCCTTTCAAACGTGGCCGTCAACGGTGTCACCGGCATCACGCCCGCCATCTACTGGGACTTGCAGAACCCTGCAACCGATGCCGGCCTGCTCAACGCGAACGAAATCACCACCTTGGTTAACCGCGACGGCTTCCGCTTTTGGGGCTCGCGTACCTGCAGCGATGAGCCGCTGTTTTCGTTTGAGTCCGCCACGCGCACCGCCCAGGTGCTGGCCGACAGCATCGCTGAAGCGCACATGTGGGCCGTTGACAAGCCCTTGCATCCGAGCGTGGTGAAAGACATTCTCGAAGGCGTGAACGCCAAGTTCCGCGAACTGAAGACGGGCGGCTACATCCTCGACGGCAGCGCCTGGTATGACGAAGAGTTCAACATCAAGGACACCCTCAAGGAAGGCAAGTTGTCCATTGACTACGACTACACGCCCATCCCGCCCATCGAGGATCTGACGTTCCGCCAGCGCATCACCGACCGCTATTTCGCCGACTTCGCGGGCCGCGTGGCCACGGGCGTTTGACGCGACCTACTGACCACAGGAGATCACCATGGGCTTGCCCCGCACTCTCAAGAAATTCGCCGTCTTCATGGATGGCGTGTCATTCCTCGGAGAAACCGAAGAAGTGACATTGCCAAAACTCAAACGCAAGATGGAGGACCACCGCAGCGGTGGCATGCCTGGCCCTATCAAGATCGACTTGGGACAGGACAGCATCGAAATGGAGTGGAAAGCTGCCGGCTTCATTGTCGAGCAGTACAAAGCCTACGGCGCCATAAAGCACGACAAGGTGCTGCTGCGGTTTGCCGGCGGCATCCAGTCCGACGACAACGAGGAAGTGCAGTCTGTCGAAGTCACCGTGCGCGGCCGCGCCGAGGAAATCGACCCAGGTAGCACCAAGGCGGGCGACAAGACGCAACAGACCATGAAGATGCCCTGCAGCTATTACAAGCTGGTCGTAGATGGCGAAACCATCATCGAAATCGACATGGTGAACATGATCGAGACCATCAACGGCGAAGACCGCGCCGCCGCCTGGCGCGCTGCCCTGGGCATCTGATCCAAGCCATTCCATCCCATTAATCGAGCTCCCACATGGACACCACAGAAACCACCGCCACCGCCGCCAGTGACAACAGCCGAACAGTCGTGCTCGATACGCCGATTCGCCGCGCCAACGGCAGCGAAATCACAGAGGTGCAGTTGCTCAAGCCCAATGCCGGCGCGCTGCGCGGGCTGAGCCTGACCGAGTTGCTGCAGATGAACACCCTGGCCCTGCAAACCATCCTGCCGCGCATCACACAACCGCAAATCACCAAGCCCGATACGGCCAATCTGGACGCCGCCGACCTTGTGGCCCTGGGCACTGCGCTGGTGGGCTTCCTTGTCCCAAAGGCGCAGAGGGCGGACTTCCTGACCGAGTAGAAGAACTCTACGCCCGCATCGCCTACTTGTTTCACTGGCCCCCCGGTGTCATGGACACCATGCCTTTAGACGAACTGGCGGACTGGGCCGCCCGCGCAGTGGAGATCCACAACCAGGCGAACGCCCCGGCGCAATAAAACGGAAATCAGCCCATGGCAGAGAAGCAACTACGTCTGCGCGTCGTCCTGGACATGGTCGACAAGGCCCTAGCGCCCCTGAAGCGCATAGGCGAAGGCAGCGGAGAAACGGCCCGCGCCATCAAGGCTGCAAAAGAGCAGCTGAAGGCCATGGGCGACACGCAAAAAACCGTGGGCGACTTTCGCCAAGCCCGCACCGGCCTGGACGATCTACAGGCCAAGCTGGGCGCCGCCCGTGAAAAAGCCCGGACCCTGGCCCAGGCATATGCCCAGACTGGACCACCGACAAAGGCCATGCACGACGCCATGGCCAAGGTCCGCGCCGAGGTCAACCAGGCCGGCGCCGCATTCAATGCGCAGCAGCAGCGCGTGCAGCAGTTGCGCGACAAACTGAGCGCCGCCGGCGTCAGTACCAAGAACCTATCTGAGCATGAGCGCAAGCTGCGCGCCGACATCGCAGCCACCACGGCCAGCATCACCAAGCAGACCGACGCGCTCAAACTGCAGGCGAGCCACCAACGCCGGGCCGCCACGGTTAAAACCGCGCAGCAGGCCAACGTCGCCGCGCGCGGCGATGCGCGCGGCGCGCTGTTCGACGGCGCCGCCATGGCAGCCACGCTGGGCGCGCCCATCAAGATGGCCGTGGATTTTGAAAGCTCGATGGCCGACGTGGACAAAGTAATGGACTTTGGCGACGACAAGAACGGCTTGGCCAAGATGAGCAAGTCCGCTGTGGAATTGTCGAAGCGCCTTCCCATGGCAGCGAAAGACATTGCGCAGATCATGGCCCTGGGCGGTCAATCGGGCTTGGGTGCAAATGACATCCTTGGCGCGAACGGTGGCGTAGGTTTTGCCGAACACGCCATCAAGATGGGCACGGCTTTTACCATGACCTCCGAAGAGTCGGGCACTGCCATGGCAAAGATGAAATCTGCCTTCGGCATGAGCATCCCCGAAGTGGCCGCGCTCACCGACAAAATCAACCTACTGGGAAACACGGGCGCCGCCAACGAAAAGCAAATTCTCAACATCGTCACGCGAGTGGGGCCCCTGGGCGCCGTAGCCGGTACGGCGTCTGGCGAAATAGCAGCGCTCGGCTCTACCCTGGCAGGGATGGGCGTGCAGGAAGAAGTGGCGGCCACCGGCATCCAGAATCTGATGCTGGCTCTGGTTGCTGGTGAAAGCGCCACCAAGTCCCAGCGCGAAGGGTTCAAGGCACTGGGCATGGATGCCGTGACGGTTGCCAAAAACATGCAGAAGAACGCCACAGCCACCATGCTCAGCGTGTTCGAGAAGGTGGGGAAACTGGACAAGTACAAGCAAGCCGCCGCGCTGCAGACCTTGTTTGGCAAAGAATCCATCAAGGCAATCGCGCCACTGCTGGGCCAGATCGACACGCTGAAGGAAAACTTCCAAAAGGTGGGCGACAGCACGCTCTACGCGGGCGCGGTGGAAAAGGAATACGCTGCCCGCGCTGCGACCACCGCCAACCGCTTGCAGCTGACCAAGAACCAGGCGGCCGCCGTGGGCATCGTGCTGGGGAATGTGATGCTGCCCGCGCTCAATGATGCGCTGTCAGCCTTGATGCCCTGGCTCAATCAGTTGTCGAGCTTGGCCCAGGCATACCCCGGCGTGACAAAAGCCCTGGTCATGGGTGTAGGCGCCCTGGTGCTGTTCAAGATCGCCGCCATTGCCGGCGTGTATGTGATGACCTTCATCAAAGGCGCATTGCTGGCAACTCGGGGAGCATTGCTTGCAGTACGCGCAGGCTGGATGCTGCACACAGGCGCCATGATTGTCGGCACGAATGCCGGTCGTGCGGCTATTTTCATCAGCAAGGCGCTCACGGTGGCGCAATGGCTTTGGAATGCAGCGCTTGCGGCCAATCCCATCGGCATCGTGCTTATCGCTATCGTGGCGCTGGTAGCTGCTGGCGTGCTGCTCTATCGCAACTGGGCAAATGTCGTTGCCGGCGGTAAGGCTCTATGGAGCGACTTCAAGACGTGGATCTCCGCGCTGTGGGGTGACATCGTGGGCGGCGCCATCGCGCTGTGGAACGACCTGGCCGGTTGGCTGCCGAAGCTGTGGAACTCCATCATCGGCGCGGCGCAAACTGCTTGGGGCAGCCTCCCTGGCTGGCTATCCGCGCTGTGGAGCGCCATCGCCGCAGGGGCGCAAGCTGCATGGGGCAGCCTCACTTCCTGGCTTACAGCGTTGTGGGGATCCATTGTCAATGGTGCACAAGCTGCATGGGGCAGCCTCACTTCCTGGCTATCTGCGCTGTGGGGCAGCATCACGGGTACAGCCGCCATGGCCTGGCAGGCACTTCTGGCAGGCGTTGATACGCTATGGACCAGCCTCGCACAAACCATCATGACCCTGGGAGTGCAGCTGCCGCAGCAGTTCGCCAACCTGGGCGGCTTCCTGGTGGACGGAATCATTGGCGGCATCACTGGCAAGCTGGGCGCATTGCGCGACGCCGTGGTAGGCGCCGCCACCAGCGCGGCCAGATGGTTCAAGGAAAAACTGGGTATTGCCAGCCCCTCCAAAGTCTTCACCCAGTTCGGCGGCTGGATAAGCGAAGGCGCCGCCAACGGCATCGATGCCGGCCAGGCCGGCGTGCGCGCCGCAGCCCTGGCCATGGCGGGCGCG
>JBBKVU010000139.1:0-4506 GCA_037968595.1 Comamonas sp. | reverse complement strand
GCCGCGGGCCGGGCGCACGCCGCTCATGCGAGCGGCGTGGCGTCAAGCATGGCGCGCACCTGCTCGAGCGCGCCGCGCCCCGCGTGGATTGCCGGCACCAGTCTATGGGCCACGGTCTGCGCAAGAATGGCCTGAACGTCGTCGGGCGCCACATAGTCGCGCCCGCTGATCAGCGCCTGGGCCTTGGCGGCGCGCAACAGGCCTATGCCGGCGCGCGGCGACAGGCCTTGCACGAACCAGCGGCCCGAGCGCGTGGCGTCTATCAGGTCCTGCACGTAGTTGAGCAGCGCGTCCGAGGCGTGCACAGCCAGCACCTGGGCCTGCAACTGCGCGAGCTGATCGGCGTCGATCAGCGGCTGCAGCGAGTCCAGCAGGTCGCGCCGGCCGTTGCCGCGCAGCAGTTCGCGCTCGGCCGCGCGGTCGGGATAGCCCAGAGAAATGCGCATCAGGAAGCGGTCGAGCTGGCTTTCGGGCAGTGCATAGGTGCCCAGCTGGTCCAGCGGGTTCTGCGTGGCAATCACGAAGAACGGCTGGGGCAGGCGGTGGCTGCGGCCTTCGACAGACACCTGCTTTTCTTCCATGGCTTCAAGCAGCGCGCTTTGCGTCTTGGGGCTGGCGCGGTTGATCTCATCGGCCAGCAGCAGCTGCGTGAACACCGGGCCCGGGTGGAACACGAAATTTTCCTGGCCGCGCTCGTAGATGGACACACCCGTGAGGTCGCTGGGCATCAGGTCGGCGGTGAACTGCACGCGCGAGAACTGCAGGCCGAAGGTATGGGCCAGCGCATGCGCCAACGTGGTCTTGCCCACGCCGGGAACGTCCTCGATCAGCAGGTGGCCGCCGGCAAGCAGGCAGGCAACGCAGTCCTGGACTTGCGCTGTCTTGCCCACAATCACCGTGTTAAGCTGATTCAGGAGTGATTGGATGTGGGGCTGTGCTTGCATGGCGCCACGTTAGCCGAAAAACGACTGCGGAGACATGACACAGTGGGCAAGACCGGTTATTTTTCCCATCGAGAGTGCTGGAAACACGATATGGGTCCTGGGCATCCGGAATGCCCGCAGCGGCTGGACGCGATCGAAGACCGACTGCTGATCAGCGGCGTCGGCGATGCGCTGGAGCGACGCGACGCACCCGCCGCGCCCCTGGCCGATATCGCCCTGGCACATGACGCCGACTACCTGCAGGCCTTGCGCGCGCGTTGCGAGCAGCTGGAGCAGGCCAAGCTGATCGGCGGCGCGCCCTATGCCCAGATCGATCCCGACACCGCCATCAATGCCCATACCTGGACGGCCGCGCTGCATGCGGCCGGCGCCGGCGTCGCGGCCACCGATGCGGTGATGGCCGGCGAACTCGAGAATGCGTTTTGCTCCGTGCGCCCGCCCGGACACCATGCAATGCGCGATCAGGCGATGGGCTTTTGCTTCTTCAACAACGTGGCCATCGCGGCCCTGCATGCGCTCGAGCACCACCACCTGGAACGCGTGGCCATTGTCGACTTCGACGTGCACCACGGCAATGGCACGGAAAACATCCTGGCGGGTGACCAGCGCGTGCTGATGGTGAGCGTTTTCCAGCACCCGTTCTTTCCGTTCTCGGGCGACAAGGAACCTGCGTCCAACATGGTCAACGTACCGCTGCCGGCCTATACCAAGGGCATGGACATCCGCGAGATCGTCGAGATGATGTGGATTCCGCGGCTCGAGGCCTTCAAGCCGCAGATGATCTTCATCAGCGCCGGTTTCGACGGCCACCGCGAGGACGACATGGGCCAGTGGGCGATGAACGAGCAGGACTACGCCTGGATCACCAGCCGTGTCAAGGACATCGCGCGGCGCTACGCCAAGGGCCGCATCGTCTCCTGCCTCGAAGGCGGCTACGCGATGAGCGCGCTGGGGCGCAGCGTCGAGGCGCATCTGCGCGTTCTTGCCGATCTTTGACCGCGCCCGGTGGGCGCAGCTTTTTCTGGAATTTCTCATATGTCTGATGCTTACACGACCGCCACGGATTCGCTGGTGCTGGTACAGCGCGATGCGCGCGGCGTCGTCACGCTGACCCTCAACGACCCGGCGCGCTTCAACGCGCTGGGCAGCCCCATGCTGGCGGCGCTGCAGTCGGCAATCGACGCCGTCGCGGCCGATGCCTCGGCCCGCGTGCTGGTGCTGGCCGCGCAGGGCAGGGCGTTTTGCGCCGGCCATGACCTCAAGGAAATGGCGGCCCAGAACGATCTGGCCAGCCACCAGGCGCTGTTCGCGCGCTGCAGCCGCATGATGCTGAGCCTGCAGAAGCTGCCCGTGCCGGTGATTGCGCAGGTCCAGGGCATGGCGACGGCCGCGGGCTGCCAGCTGGTCGCCCAGTGCGATCTGGCCGTGGCCAGCGACGCCGCCACCTTTGCCACCAGCGGCATACGCTACGGCCTGTTCTGTTCCACGCCCAGCGTGCCCCTGGTGCGCAACCTGCCCATCAAGAAGGCCATGGAAATGCTGCTCACGGGCGACTTCATTGACGCCGCGACGGCGCTTGACCAGGGCCTGCTCAATCGCGTGGTCGCGCCCGAAGCGCTGGCCGATGGCGTGGAGCAACTGGTGCAGGCCATTCTCGACAAGCCGCGCGTGGCCGTAGCCATGGGCAAGGCCCTGGTCTACCAGCAGCGTGAACTCGGCGTGGAAGCCGCATATCAACTCGCGGGCCAGACCATGGCCGTCAACATGCAGGATGCCGACGCCCAGGAAGGCGTGAGCGCGTTTGCGCAAAAACGCCAGCCGAGCTGGAGGGCCGGCGCATGAACACCAATGGACTCGATGCCTTCGATCGGCTGCTGGACGATTTCCAGCGCTCGAGCAGCTGGACCGAATTCGGCCTGATCGCGCTGTGCCTGGCGCTGGCGTTCTTCATCACGCGCGGACTGCGCGCCCAGTACGGCAGCGTGCACTCGGTCTGGCTGGGCCCGACGACGCTGGGCGGGGCGATGTTCCCACTGCTGTGGCTGGTGCTGGTGGCCACGGCCCAGGCATTGCTGTCGCATTTCCAGCCGGTGTTCTGGCTGCGCGTGGCGACGTCCATCCTGCTGTCGCTGGCGGTGATCCGCTTCGTGGTGCGCGTGCTGGCCAAGACATTTCCGGAGTCGACGGCGGCGCGGTTGTTCGAGCGCATCTTCTCGTGGCTGGCATGGGGCGTGGCCGTGCTTGCCAGCCTGGGGCTGCTGCCCGGCGTGATGGCCGATCTCAACAGCGTGCACCTGCCGCTGGGCAAGACCCAGGTGAGTCTGCTGACCTTGATCGAAGGCCTGATATCGGCGGGTCTGATGATGATTGCCGTGCTCTGGGCCGCGGCGCTGTTCGAGCAGCGCGTGCTCAACCAGGTGGTGACCGACCTGTCGATGCGCAAGGTGGCGATGAACCTCATGCGCACGGTGCTGATCACCGTGGGCCTGCTGGTTTCGCTGTCTATCGTCGGGGTGGACCTGACAGCGCTTTCCGTGATGGGCGGTGCCGTCGGCGTGGGCCTGGGCTTTGGCATGCAGAAGATCGCGTCCAACTATGTCAGCGGCTTTCTGGTGCTGATCGAGCGCGCGCTGCGCATTGGCGACAACGTGCGCGTCGATGGCTTCGAGGGCCAGATCACCGACATCAAGACCCGTTTCACCGTGATCCGAGCGTCCAACGGCCGTGAATCCATCGTGCCCAACGAGACACTGATCACCCAGCGTGTGGAAAATCTCACTGCTTTCGACCAGCGCTTTTCGCTTTCCACGACCATCGTCGTCGATCTCGACAGCGACGTCGAACAGGTGACGGCGCTGCTGCTGGCGGCGGCCCGGGCCCAGCCGCGAGTGCTGGAGAAGCCCGCGCCGTTTGTGCAACTGGTCGACATCCTGGCGCACGGCCTGCAGTTCACGCTGACCTATTACATCAACGATCCCCTCAATGGTCAGGGCAATGTGCGCTCGGCCGTGAACATGGCCGTGCTCGAGGGCCTGCGCTCTGCGCATGTCTCGCTGGCCGTGCCGGCGCAGCGGCTGTCCTGGCCCATAGATCCCGAAGCCCAGGACACGGCACGCGGTGAGTGGCGGCCCATGGCCGCGGGGAAAAATGGCGCGGCGCCCGCCGATAGCGCCTAGAATAGCACGATCGTTCTTTTTATCGCCTGCCCCTGGCAGGGGCGCGGATCGCTGCATAGAATGCTGCTTTGCGGCATAAAATGTTTGAGGTTTACGTTTACGTCAATTCAACTCATAAATCGAGGAGCCGCAGCAATGAAGGTACTGGTCCCAGTCAAACGCGTCGTGGACTACAACGTCAAGGTGCGCGTCAAGTCCGACGGCACGGGCGTCGATATCGCCAACGTCAAGATGAGCATGAACCCGTTTGACGAAATCGCCGTCGAAGAAGCCGTGCGTCTCAAGGAAAAGGGTGTGGTCACCGAAGTCATCGCCGTCTCCTGCGGCGTGGCCCAGTGCCAGGAAACCCTGCGCACGGCCATGGCGATCGGCGCCGACCGCGCCAT
>JBBKVU010000138.1:0-10120 GCA_037968595.1 Comamonas sp. | reverse complement strand
ATCTTCCAGTTCGCCGGCCACGGCGGTCGGCAAGGCAGGCGCGGGCGTTTCCGCCGTGCCCGCCATTTCAGCCATATCGGCCAGCAGCAGCGAGAAGCCGCCCTTGGCGTCGACCGCATCGGCGCCTGCAGCCTGGCGTGCGCCGGCATTGCGCGCCACGGCATTCGCGGGCGCGGGGCTGTTGGGGGAACGGATCGCGGTCTTTTCCATGTTCATGCTTCCTGGAACTGCATTCCAAAGGTGCGGCCGATGAATTGCAGCGCGGCGCGCTCGTCGGTCTGTTTCTGTTCGCGGCGCATCTGCGCCAGGGAAATGTCGCGCTGGCGTGCGGCCACCACCTTCTGCAGGCTGGTCAGGCGCAGCTCGCAGGCCATCAGCGCCTTCTGCGCGGTTTCCAGGCGTATGGCCTGGTCCTTGATGACCTTGGTCTGCAGGCCGCTGGCGTGCGCCAGGCGCTCCATGAACTGGTACTGGTGGTACATCACTTCGGGCTGCACGGCCTGGTTTTCATGCGCTCCCCAGCGCTGCTGCATCTGCGCCGCATAGTCCTGCAGCTGGTCCATCTGCAGCTGCGCGGCCTGGCAGGCCTGGACGCGCGCCTGCAGGGTCTGGCGCGCCTCATCGCGCTTGCGCATGGCTGCCTCGATCGCCACCATCAGTGCATTCAAAGACGACATTCCAGCCCTTCGCGTTATTGACCGAGGAGTGCCGCCATGCCCGAGATGCTCTCGTCCATGGTCGCGGCTTCAAACATGTTCTGCTGCAGGAAACCGGCCATTGCAGGTTGCAGCTTCACGGCTTCATCGATCTGCGGGTCGGACCCCGCCACATAGGCGCCGACCTGGATCAGATCGCGGCTCTTCTGGTAGCGCGAATAGACCGCACGGAAGCGCCGGGCCAGCTCGAAGTGCTCGCGTGCCACCACGTTGTGCATCACGCGCGAGGCCGACTGCTCGATGTCGATTGCCGGGAAATGCCCGGTTTCGGCCAGCGCCCGCGACAGCACGATGTGGCCGTCGAGAATGGCGCGCGCCGCGTCGGCAATCGGATCCTGCTGGTCGTCGCCTTCGGACAGCACGGTGTAGAAAGCAGTGATCGAGCCCACGCCGTTGAGGCCGTTGCCGCTGCGCTCGACCAGCTGCGGCAGCTTGGCAAAGCACGATGGCGGATAGCCCTTGGTGGCCGGCGGCTCGCCGATGGCCAGTGCGATCTCGCGCTGCGCCATGGCATAGCGCGTGAGCGAATCCATCAGCAGCAGCACATGCTGGCCCTTGTCGCGGAAATGCTCGGCAATCGCCGTCGCATAGGCCGCTCCCTGCATGCGCAGCAGCGGCGGCGCATCGGCCGGAGCGGCCACCACCACGGCGCGGCCGCGGTCCTCGGCGCCCAGAATGTCCTCGACGAATTCCTTGACTTCACGGCCGCGCTCGCCGATCAGGCCGACCACGATCACGTCGGCCTTGGTGTAGCGCGCCATCATGCCCAGCAGCACGCTCTTGCCCACGCCCGAGCCCGCAAACAGACCCAGACGCTGGCCGCGGCCCACGCTCAGCAGCGCATTCAATGCGCGCACGCCGGTGTCCAGCGGCTCGCGCACCGGGTCGCGGTCCATGGCATTGATCTGGCGGCGGTCCATGGGCTCGGCCGTGACATCGGTCACCGGGCCGCCATGGTCCAGCGGAATGCCTTGCGAGTCGACCACGCGGCCCAGCAGGCCGTCGCCCATGGGCAAACGCAGCATGCCCGTGGCCAGCGACACTTCGGCCACCGGCTCGCCAAAGCGCGGCATGGGCACGAAGGCCGGCGCCGGTGTGACCACCGCGCCGCTCGACAGGCCCTGAATGTCGCCCGCAGGCATCAGAAAAGCTTTTTCGCCCGAGAAGCCGACCACCTCGGCCAGCACCGGCGCCTGGTGGGGCATCTGTACATGGCATTGCGCGCCCACGGGCACGCGCAGGCCGGAAGCTTCCAGCACCAGCCCCGTGAGACGGCTCAGCGTGCCGCGGCTTTCCAGCGCCACGGGCTGGGCGTAGCGCGCACGCGCGCCGGTCATGAAATCACGCCAGGGCGCGAGTGCGGAATCATTCGGCATGGCCGCCCTCGTACCAGGAAGACACCAGGCCCAGCGCGGCCACGGCACGGCGCCAGCGGCTGTCGAGACCGGCCTCGATCACCGCACCGCCCGAATCGACGCGCACATCGCCCGCATGCACCGACGCATCGGCCAGCCACTGCACCTTGCCGGCGGCGCCATGCTCGGCGCGCAGCGGCGCGTCCAGCACTTCCCAGTCGACAGGGTTGAGGCGCACCGTGACGGCGCGGCCTTCGGTGACCAGCATGTCGAGCGCCTCGCGCACCACGGGCAGCAAGGCCTCGGGCTTGCAGGCCAGCTCCTGGCGCACCACCTGGCGCGCGATGTCGCAGGCCAGCTGCAGCACTTCGGAGGCCATGTTCTGTTCCAGCGCCTGCAGGCGCTGGTCGAGAAGTGCGAGGACAGCCTGCAGGCGCTGCGCGGTTTCGCGGCCGGCACCCGAGGTATAGCTGTCCATGCGCTGCTGCCACTCGTTGGTGGCTTCGGCGCGGCCCTGGGCCAGGCCCTGGGCGCGGCCTTCGGCATGGGCCTGTTCGCGCGCTTCCTGCAGCAGGGCCTCGATCTCGGCGGCGTCCTGCTGCGGCTGAGGCGCGGGCGTGGCGGCGGGAGCATCCACCACGTCCATGTCCACATCCAGGCGCTGGCCGATGCCGCTGTCATGCTGCAGCTTGGGCACCAGGCCGGCGTCGCCGACCGCACCGAAGCGCCACTGCACCACGGCGCCAGCGTCGATTTCCTCGCTGGGGATGAAGCGCGAATTCATTCCGTTAGACATAGCTGTCTTCGGCTGCGCCGCCTATGGTGATCTGGCCTTCTTCGGCAAGGCGGCGCACCACCTTGAGAATTTCCTTTTGCTGCGCTTCGACTTCGGACAGGCGCATCGGGCCGCGCGACTCGAGGTCCTCGCGCAGGGCTTCGGCAGCGCGCATCGACATGTTGGCGAGAATCTTGTCGCGCACTTCCATGGTCCCGCCCTTGAGCGCGACAATCAGTGTCTCGGACGCCACTTCGCGCAGCACCAGCTGCAGCGAACGGTCGTCAAGCTTGACCAGGTCGTCGAACACGAACATCTTGTCCATGATCTTCTGCGCCAGATCGACGTCGTAGTTGCGGATGGTGTCGAGCACCGCCACATCGGCGTTGCCGCCGAGCTGGTTGATCATTTCGGCCGCGGTCTTGACCCCGCCCAGCGACGTCTTGCGGATCTTGTCGCCGCCCGCAAGCACCTTGAACAGCACTTCGTTGAGGTCCTTGAGCGCCGTCGGCTGAATGCCTTCGAGCGTGGCCACGCGCAGCACCACCTCGCTGCGAAAGCGCTCGGGCAACTGCATCAGCACCGCGGCCGACTGCTCGTACTCCAGGTGGACCAGGATCGCGGCAACGATCTGCGGGTGCTCGCCGCGCAGCAGCTCGGCGACCGACAGCGGGTCCATCCACTTGAGACTTTCAATCCCCGAGACGTCGCCGCCCTGCAGGATGCGGTCGATCAGCAGCGATGCCTTGTCTTCGCCGAGCGCGCGGCGCAGCACCGAGCGCACATAGTCGCTGGCGTCGTTGACCAGCAGGCTCTGCGCCGCGGCATCGTCGGTAAAGCGGTTGATCACGAAGTCGACTTTCTCGCGCGAAACGCCGCGCATGCGCGCAATCGTTTCGCCGAGCTTCTGTACTTCTTTGGGCGACAGGTGCTTGAACACCTCGGCCGCCTCTTCCTCGCCAAGAGACATCAGCAAGATGGCGGCGTCGTTGAGGCCTCGTTCATCCATAGGAAACTTCGTCCATGTGTGGGTTCGATCAGCTTTCGCCGTTCACCCAGGTTTTCACAATATTCGCCACTGCGATCGGGTTCTGCTTGGTCAGCTGGCGCGCCTGCTCCAGGCGCACCTGGCTTTCCGTCGGTGTGAGGTCTTCGACCGGGCCGCCCAGCAGCGGCGGACGATCGGGGCTGTCGGCTTCGATGGCATCGAGCTGCGAGCCCTTGGCATCTTCCGCGCGGCTCTTGAGCATGGGTCGCAACAGGCCCAGGATCAGGATCGCGCCAAACAGCGCCAGACCCAGGGGCCAGCCCAGCGTGCGCGCCAGCTCGATGACTTCGGGCTGCTTCCACAGGGGCAGCTCGACCACCGGCACGCTGTCATCGCGGAACTGCGCATTCATCAGGTTGACCGAGTCGCCGCGCTCCTGGCTGAAACCTATGGTTTCGCGCACCAGCGCCAGCATCTTGGCCTGCTGCTCGGCCGACAGAGCCTGCTGCACCGGCGCCTGGCCGGGCTCGCCCTTCACGGGCTGGTAGTTGACAACCACGGCGGCCGTCAGGCGCTTGATCGCGCCGGTGCTGCTGCGTGTCACGCGCACCGTCTTGTCGACTTCGTAATTCGTCAGCGATTCACGCTTGCCGCCGGCCACAGCGCCCTGGGCATTGGCCGCGGTGGGTGCGGGGTTGGCGCCATTGACAGGTGCGGCCGCGGCCACGGGAGGCTGGTTGCTGGTCGCGCCGGGAACGCCCGTGGGCTGCGCCGGCTGCTGCACGCCCGAGCTTTCAACCACTTGCTGGCTGCGCACCGCGCTGCTTTCAGGACCCTGGTTGGGGCGGTGCTGTTCGGAAGTGGACTCGGTCTGGCTGAAGTCCATGTCGGCCGTGACCTGGGCGCGCACATTGTCCTTGCCCACCACGGGCTCGAGGATGTCCAGGATGCGGCGTGTGTACTGCTGCTCGATCTGCTGGGTGTACATCAGCTTCTGCACATCGACCTGGCTGCCGCTGCCGTCGGGCGACTGCGACAGCAGCTTGCCGGTGTCGTCGAGAATGCTCACCGCCGCAGGCTGGAGTTCGGGCACGCTCGAAGCCACGAGGTGGACGATGCCCGCAATCTGCGCGCGGTCCAGGAAGCGACCGGGATGCAGCGTGATCAGCACCGAGGCCGATGGCTTTTGCTGTTCGCGGAAGAAACCGTTCTGATTGGGCAGCGCCAGGTGCACGCGGGCGTTCTGCACCGAAGCCAGCGCCTGGATGGAGCGGGTCAGCTCGCCTTCGAGGCCGCGCTGGAAGTTCAGCCGCTCCTGGAACTGGGTGATGCCGAAGCGGCTGGTTTCCATCAGCTCGAAGCCGGTCACCGAGCCCTTGGGCAGGCCCTGGGTCGCGAGCTTGAGGCGCACATCGTGCACGCGGTCGGCCGGAATCAGGATTGCGCCGCCGCCTTCGCTGTACTGATAAGGCACGTTGAGCGTGGTCAGCTGGGCAACGATGGCCCCGCCGTCCTTGTCGCTCAGGTTGGAGAACAGCACCTTGTAATCGGGCTGGCGATTGAACATCACCGCCGCGACCAGGCCCACCACCACCAGAGCGGCGACGGCGCCCAGGCGCAGGCGCTGGCCTTTATCCAGGGAGGACATCCGCTGTGTCCACGAAGGACTGGCGGGAGGATTTATGACGGGGATTTCAGCGACTGCAGACATCTTGGTTCCAATTTGGCGAGGCCCAACAGGGAGCCTGACGTGCGACCGATTATTCGGACTTCGGGCCGGCACGTTCCGCCGATAAGGCGCGCCTTTGGGCATCTATTCCCCGAGATGAACTGCCGCTGAACACCTACGATTCAACCCATCTCACAAACTCCCAAGGGATTTGTCATGGACCTGCGCATCAATACTTCGATTCCCTCCCTCTCCGGCACTGACCTGCCCCGCCGCGTTGCCGCAACGCCTACCTCCACCCGGGAGCTCGACGGGGGCTTTACCCAGGCCCTCAAGGGAGCACTGCAGTCGGTGAGCGCCGCGCAGGAGCACTCGGGCAATCTGCAGCGTGAAGTGCAGCTGGAAAACCCCGCCGTGAGCCTCGAAGAGACCATGGTCGCGATCCAGAAGGCGCAAATCGGCTTCCAGGCCTCGCTGCATGTGCGCAACCGCCTGGTCCAGGCCTATACCGACGTGATGAACATGCAGGTCTGACGAGCAGCGCGCTTGCGCGCCGCTTCCCGCTCTCCATGCACCGCCGGCTTGCGCTGGCGGTTTTTTTGCGTCCGGTTTTTGCGTCCGGTGTTTGGCGCTGCGGCGCACTGACCGCTGCGATGGATGGCCCTTCAACCCCTCCATGGGCTCAGCGCCAATGGGATTGCGTCCTGAGCCAGCCTGGCTGATCGCGTCGAAGGGTGAACGGCCAGCGCTCAAGCCAGCGCACGGCATCACCGGCGGCAGACAGCCCGCGCTGAAACGCACTTCGACCAGGCCGCGCAGGCAGGCTCAGGGCGAACGGCAGTGAAGAGTTTGAGTCCGGTTCTCGGCATCGCCGCCGCCCAGCACGCCATAAAAAAACCCGCCATCTCGCGAGGGCGGGTTTTTTGCGGTCTGCAGGTGCCGCTCTGGCGCGGCGCCGTGGGATCAATGCAGAACCTGGGGCTGGCCGTCGAACATATGCTCGACCTGCGCGAGCCAGGGCTCGGCCAGAGTGCGGATCTGCGCATCGTTGCGCAGTATGCGCTGCATGATGCGCGCCTTCTCACGGCGTTGCTCGGGCAGCAGCTCCTGCTCCTGGGACTGAAAGCGCAACTGCTCGATCAACACCGCACAGGCACCCTCGTAGCGTGCAACGCCTTCCCAGTCTTTCCCCCGTGCGGCCTCGAGCATCTTGAGGCTGCTGTCTTCTATGGCCTTGTAATAATCGATCAATTGCGTCCCCATCGTTAGTAACCTCCGCCGCCTGACTCCACCTGCGCCTGTCCCATTTCCTTCCAGCCTTGGGCCACGGGTTCAATCAAACCCACGACCTCTTCGACCAGAGCCAGGTCATTGCGCAAATTGGCCATCGTCAGCCGAGAAATGCAATAGTCATAGAGCGTGCCCAGGTTCACGGCGAGTTCGCCGCCTTGAACCGGATTGAGCGCGCCCTTGAGCCCCTCTTCCAGAATGCGCACCGACTTGCCGATGTGCGCTCCCTTGTTCTCTATCTCACCCCGTTGCAGCGCGCCGCGTGCCGCGTTCAGCGACTGCAACAGACCATCAAACAGCATTTGCACCAGTTGATGGGGCGTTGCGCCATCAATGCCGGATTGCACGCCAATTTGCCGATATGCATTGGCAGCACGGGAACTTACGGGGGTATACATGACTGGCATCCTTGTGAACTACTTGCCTTTGTTTTCGGCAGGTGTCCTCCAAAATCAAGCGAAATTTCAAAAAAATTTGCGTGCGCCCATCTGTACAACACCCAAACCCGATTCAGCAGACGCACGCCGCGGGCGTACGCGCCCCGGCCACGTCAATTCGTGGACTTGTTCCAGGACGCGACCTGCTGCGTCACATAGGCGTCCAGCGCGTTCAGTGAAGCCATCTTCACGTCCAGCGCCGTGTATTGGGCCAGCAGACGGCTTTCAAGCGTGGCGGCGCGGTTGAGCACCTTGTCCTGGTCGGCGCCATTGCGCTTGAGCGAACTCTCCAGCGAGTCGGTCTTGGCATTGAGCGTGCCTTCATAGGCCAGCATGCCATCGGTGAACGACTTGAAGGCCACGCCAATGCCGCCGTTGGCGCCCAGGCTGTCGGCCTTGTTGGCAAACAGGCCCTTGAGCGAACTGATATCGGTCAGCGACTTGGTCAGATCTGTGTCGTTGACGGACAGATTGCCGCCCTGCTCCATCTGGATGCCGATGTCCGACAGCCGCGTGAACGCCCCACCGCCCTTGACGATGTTCATGGTCATCATGCGCAGCGCATTCTGGATGCTCACCGTCGTCCCGTCGGCCTGCAGCAGGCCCTTGACGCCGGTTTCCGGGTCATATTTGGTCAGCGCACTCAACTTGTCGTTCAAGGCGTTGTACGCATCGACAAAAGCCTGAATGCCTTCCTTCATGGCCTTGGTGTCGGCCGCCACGGAGATCAGCGTCGGCGAGGGCGAGACCGTGGACACCGTGAGCGACATGCCCGGCAACGCATCGGTAAATGTATTGCTGGTGGACTCGACTTCCACACCGTTGAGTTCGATCTTGGCGTTCTGCGCGGCTTGCGAGACGGTGTAGTAGCCTGGAGCGGAGCTGCCAATTTGGCCCAGCGTGCTGCCCGGGTCCGTGGCCGTCGCTGCAATGCTGAACTGCGCATCGGTGCCGGTGCTCTTGGAACGCATCATCAGGCGCTGCGTGCCATCGGCATTGGTGATCACCGTTGCCTGAATGCCGCTGTTCGTCTCATTGATGGCCGCGGCCAGCGTGGTCAAGGTATCCGACGCCGTGAGGGTGACCGGAAACGATTTCGCACCCACGGTCAGCGTGAACGTGCCCGCGCCCACCTTGGCGTCCTTGGCGAAACCCGTGCCGGCGGCGCCGTTGCCTATGACCGCGGTCTGCGACTGCGCGAGCTGCTTGACCTGCACGCTGTACGAGCCAGGCTGGGCAATGCCCGTCATCGCGCCCGACACATTGCTGTTGCTTGACGAGATATTCACGCCATTCCAGGCGCTGTCGCGCGAAAGCTTGGCCGCCGCGGTGTTCAAGGTGTCGGTCAGCGACTTGATCTCGGCATAGGTCGAGATCTTGGACGTAATTGTCTCGGCCTTGGTCTCCAGCGTCTTCAGCGGCGCCTTTTCCAGCTCGACCAGCTGCGTGACGATCTTGTCGACTTCCAAACCACTGCCAATACCTACCGAAGTAATAGCCATCACAGCACTCCTGCGCAAAAGCCCGTCATCAGGCTTTCACAAAAATTTCATTGCGGTCATTCTTGCAAAGAACGCAATATTTGAAAGCACGAAAAGAGCCATGCAGCACGCCTTGTAGATAGCTTGAGCGTGGCCCATTGCATGGATATCGGCGATTGCACCGCGAACTTGAGGCTTTTTCAACGTGAGAATGCCTTGGGAGGAAAACCCCCCAAGGCATTCTCTTCACGTCCCAGGCCTGGGCGCCAGTGCGCCACAGGCCGGCGCAATCAGCGCAGCAGCGACAGCACGCTTTGCGGCAGCTGGTTGGCCTGGGCCACCATCGCCGTGCCAGCCTGCTGCAGGATCTGCGCACGCGACAGGTTGGCGGTTTCCACCGCGAAATCGGCGTCGGTGATACGGCCCTTGGCCGCCGAGATGTTTTCGTTCTGGATGTCGATGTTCTCGACCGTCTTCTCGAAACGCGTTTGCAATGCGCCCAGGTCGCCACGTGAGGAGTTGACCTGGTCGATCGCCTTGTCCACCTTTTGCAGGGTTTCCCAGGCGCCGGATTGGGTAGCCACCGACAGCGCGGAGACGCCGCCGGTCTGGTCCGCTGCGGTCGTGGCGGCCACGGCACCGATGCCAGCGGCCGCAGCGTCGTTGACCACAACCTCGAAATCACCTTCGCTCTTGAAACTCAGTGTCTGCGTTCCCGCAGCGTCCTTTTCCAGGAAAGCGGTCACGCCGGTGTCGGCGGTCTTGGCGTTGATCGCCGCGACGGTCTGGCCCAGGCGCTCTTCGGCGGTGTCCGCCGCCGCCACGGAAATATCCACGTCGCCGCTCTTGCCGGTGATGGTGATCACGTCGGCCGCTGCGGTCAGATCGGTGGCCGTGACCATGGTGCCGGCGGCGGCCGCGAAGTTGGCCTTGCCCAGGCCGTCGGCCGTGGCCTTGGTCACCGCGCCGACGGTGATGTTGTTGCCGGCGTTGGCGCCGACCTGGAACATCGCACCAGAAAACGAGCCGTCCAGCAGCTTCTTGCCGTTGAACTCGGTGGTCTTGGCCACGCGGTCGATTTCCGACACCAGTTGGTTGACTTCGGACTGCATGGCTTCGCGGTCGCTGACGCTGTTGGTCGCGTTGCTCGACTGCACGGCGAGTTCACGCACGCGCTGCAGCATGTCGCCCACCTTGCCCAGCGCGCCTTCGGCGGTCTGGGCCAGCGAGATGCCGTCGATGGCATTGCTCGCCGCGACCGCCAGACCCGTGGTCTGGGCGGCCATGCGCTCGGAAATGGCCAGGCCGGCCGCATCGTCCTTGGCGCTGTTGACGCGCAAGCCCGACGACAGGCGCTGCATGGACGTGCTCAACGAGCTGCCCGACAGGCCCAGGTTGCGCTGGGCGTT
>JBBKVU010000137.1:0-2895 GCA_037968595.1 Comamonas sp. | reverse complement strand
GCTGCAGCAAGCGGGCCTTGAACTGCCCGCGCATGCCCCACCGCGCACGATGGCCTCGCAGGCCAGCGCACAATGGGGGACCGACGCGGCGGCAATCGCGGACTGGCTGCTGCGCCTGGAGCGCCAGCGCTACGCCAGCCCCGCCGCCGATGCCAACCCGGCCCAGCACCTGTCCGAGCTGCGGCGCGAATTCAAATCCCTGACCTGGCCTCGCGCCAGCCGGCTCCAAGATCCATGAATAGACTGCTTTCCACTGCCCTTGTCTGCCTCGCGGCCTGCACCACGACTCTCACCCTGCCCGCTTTTGCCCAGTCCGCGAAACAGCGCAGCGCGGTCCAGGGTTCGACGCCCTATGCCGAACGCAGCGAAGCCATGCAGCTGGCAGCCGATATCGCCGCGCGCCGCGACCTGCCGCTGGACTGGGTCCAGGCGACGCTGGGACAGGCGCGCTTCCTGCCCCAGGTACCGCGTCTCATGACCCCCGCGCCCCAGGGCACGGCAAAGAACTGGAATGCCTACCGCGGCCGCTTCATCGACCCGGTGCGCATCCGCGCCGGCGTGCGCTTCTGGCAGACCCATGCGGCGGCGCTGGCCCGGGCAGAACGCGAATACGGCGTGCCCGCGGAAATCATTGTCGGCATCATTGGCGTGGAAACCGTCTACGGCCAGCAGATGGGCAACTTCCGCGTGATCGACGCCCTCGCCACGCTGTCGTTCGACTTCCCGCAGGCCCACCCCCGGGCCGCGGCGCGCACCGAATACTTCCGCGGCGAACTCGAGCAGTTCCTGAGCTTCACGCACCGCGGCGGCATGGACCCGTTCGCGCTGCTGGGCAGCTATGCGGGCGCGATGGGACTGGGCCAGTTCATGCCTTCGAGCTGGGTCAAGTGGGCCGTGGACTTCGACGGCAACGACCACATCGACCTGTTCAGCAGCCCCGTCGATGCCATTGGCTCGGTGGCCAACTACTTCATTGCCCACGGCTGGAAGCCCGGCATGCCCACGCACTACCCGGTCGCGCTCAATGCCTCGCCCGAGCAGATGGCCGAACTGCTGGCGCCCGACATCCTGCCGACCTTCACGCCCGAGCGCATGCTGGCGCTGGGCGCGCGCCCTCAGCCGCCGGGCGACACACACAACGGCCCGCTGGCGCTGGTGGAACTGCAAAACGGCGGCGCCGCGCCGCTGTACATCGCGGGCACCGAGAACTTCTACGCGATCACGCGCTACAACTGGTCGAGCTATTACGCGCTGTCGGTGATCGAACTGGGGCAGGAAGTGCGCGCGGCGCGCGAAGCCGCGCGCGCACCCCGATCGCGCTGAGCCGGCGCGCTCGCGTGGCGGCGCCTGGCCTTTTTTCAAGGGCCAGGGTGCTTAAATATTCATCACTTTTTTTGCTTGAAATACCGTTGGGACGCCTGCACTTCAGAAGCAAGCGGCAGCCATATCGAACGCCGCGCCCCCAACAGGAGCTTTCGTGATGATTTTCACTGCACCCATGATTCGCCGTTCCAACCCAGGTTTCCCGCGCGCCGCCGACCAGGCCTTGCAGCGTTTTCTGCAGTCCACACTGACTCCGCCGCTCAACCGCCTGTCCGAAGCCTCGGCGTCGGCCAGCGCGGCATTCACCGCGACCCAGGACGAACAGGCCACCACCTTGCAGCTCGACGTGCCCGGCCTGGCGCGCGAGCAGCTGCAGCTGCGCCTCGAAGGCGCGCAAGTGCACCTGACCAGCGTCGAAGGCGCGCCGCGCAAGGTGCAGCGCTCGTGGGAACTCGGCCATGAGATCGATGTTACGGCCAGCAATGCCAAGCTCGAGCACGGCGTGCTGACGCTGCGTCTGGCCAAGCTCGCGCCGGTCGACAAGGCCGTGACCCTGAGCATCGAGTAAACCGGCCCTGGCCCCGGCGCTTCCCGCAAGGTCGCGCCAGGGGCTCAGCCCAGATACTCGGCAATCTCCACCGCGTCGATCAGCTCGGGCCGCATGTAGCGGCGCGCATAGTCCAGGTAGACCCCCGACGACAGCAGCAGATCGAACACATCGCCATCGATGTGGCCGTCGCGCTTGGCGTAATAGAGAATCTTCACCGACTCCGACAGCTTCTTGGCAGGCTTGTAGGGCCGGTCGCTGGCCGTGAGGGCCTCGAAGATGTCGGCCACGGCCATGATGCGTGCCGGCACCGACAGCTGCGAGGCGTCGAGGCGGCGCGGATAGCCGGTGCCGATCAGCGTCTCGTGGTGCGTGCCCGCGTATTCGGGAATGCGCTTGAGGTCATCGGGCAGCGGCAGCTGCTCGAGCATGACGATGGTCTGTATCACATGCTCGTTGATCTTGAAGCGGTCCTCGGCCGTCAGCGTTCCGCGCAGCACGCGCAGGTTGTGCAGCTCGCCGCGGTCATACAACGCCGGGGGCACGTCCATGGCAAAGCGGTAGCGGTGCTGCTGGGGGTCCGGCGGCGGCCGCGGCACCACATGCTCGGGCTTGTCGGCCAACAGAGTCTCGCGCGCCGGCAGGGGCTGGGCAGCGAAGTCCTGCAGATGCTGGCGCTCGCCATGCGACAGGCCCAGCCTGTCGTCGAAGTGGCGCCACCAGGTCTGCTGCGCAATGCGCTCCAGCCGTTCTATGCGTTCGGGCGCCATGCTTTCGCCGCCGATATTGCACTCGGCGACAAACGCAAAGTCCGCCTCCAGCTCGGCCCAGCGCGCGCTGCAGCGCTGCAGCGCGGCATCGCTGTCCTCCCCTGCGATCACCGCCTTGAGGCAGGCCAGCTCGGCATCGCGGCGCAGCACTTCAAAGCGCATGCGCACTTCGTGGATGCGGTTGTAGACCACTTCAAGCTTGGTGGCCTTGTCCATCACGAACTCGGGCGTGGTGACCTTGCCGCAGTCATGCAG
>JBBKVU010000136.1:0-2645 GCA_037968595.1 Comamonas sp. | reverse complement strand
GGATTCCGGCGCGCCGCTTCCCGCCGGTTTTTCCGCGCGCCGGGAGCCCAGGGGCTTTGCCAGCCTGCCGCAGGTGCACCGCAGCGTGCCCGTGCCGCGCAGCGCGGGCGCGACACTGCATGCCAGGCGCGCACTGGCGTTTGCCGGGCCGGGCTACATGGTGGCCGTGGGCTACATGGACCCGGGCAACTGGGCGACCTCGATTGCCGGCGGCTCGCAGTTCGGCTATGCGCTGCTGGCCGTCATCTTTGCCTCCAACCTGATGGCAATGCTGTTCCAGGCGGCGGCCGTGCGGCTGGGCCTGGCCAGCGGCCGCGACCTGGCCCAGGCCTGCCGCGAGCAGTTCCCGCCGGCCATCAATCTGCTGCTTTGGTTCTTCTGCGAGATCGCCATCGTGGCCTGCAACCTCGCGGAAGTGCTGGGCATGGCCATAGGCCTGAACCTGCTTTTCGGCCTGCCGTTGATTGCGGGCGTGTGCATCACCGTGGTCGATGTGATGCTGATCCTGGCGCTGCAAAGCCGCGGTTTCCGTTGCCTGGAGGCGGTGGTCATAGGCCTGGTGGCATTGATCGGCGTGTGCTTTGCGGCGCAGCTGGTCTGGCTGCATCCGCCCTTGGCGGCCGTGCTGTCGGGCTTCATTCCGCGGGCGGAAATCGTGACCAATCCGCAGATGCTCTACCTGGCCGTGGGCATAGTCGGCGCCACCGTGATGCCGCACAACCTCTATCTGCATTCGGCCATCGTGCAGACCCGGGCGCACGACAGGAGCCTTGCCGGCACGCGCCAGGCGATTCGCTATGCGACGCTGGATTCCACCGTGGCCCTGGGGCTGGCGCTGTTTGTCAATGCCGCCATCCTGGTCGTGGCCGCAGGCGCTTTCAACCGCCCCGGGCAGGCGCCCATCACCGAGCTGTCAGAGGCCTACCACCTGCTGTCGCCGGTGGTGGGCGTGGGAATGGCCAGCGCGGTGTTTGGCGTGGCCCTGCTGGCCTCGGGCCTGAGCTCCTCGGTCACGGGCACATTGGCCGGGCAGATCGTGATGGAGGGCTTTCTGCAGATCCGGCTGTCGCCCGCCATGCGCGCCTTGCTGACGCGGCTGATCGCCATCGTTCCCGCGGTGCTGGCCACGGCCTGGTACGGCAGCGCCGGTGCCAGCGCCCTGCTGGTCTTCAGTCAGGTGGTGCTGAGCCTGCAGCTGCCGTTCGCCATCGTGCCCTTGCTGCTGTTCACCACGCGCCGCAAGGTGCTCGGCGAGCTGTGTTTCGGGTGCAAGCTGAGCATCGCGCTGTGGGCTTGTGCCGCGGTCGTGATCTCGCTCAATCTGTGGATGCTGCAGCGGCTGGTGTGGGGCTGATGCGCGCGCGCTTGCGTCTTCAGCCGCGGCGCTTCTTGTCGGCGCAGGCAATGCCGAAGATCACCAGGCCGCCCAGCGCCAGCAGCATGCCGACCCAGCCGGTGGATTCCCAGCCCAGGCCCATGGAGATGGTGATCCCGCCCAGCCAGGCGCCCAGCGCATTCGCCAGGTTGAAGGCCGAATGGTTGAGCGCCGCGGCCAGGGTCTGGGCTTCGCCGGCGACGTCCATCAGGCGTATCTGCAGGGCCGGGCCCAGCGCCACGGCGGTTCCCACCAGCAGCACATTGAACGAGCCCAGCCACAGGTGGTGGGCCGTGAAGCAGAACAGCAGCAGCACGGCGCCCGACCAGGCCAGCATGCCGCCAATCGTGGGCATCAACGCCTTGTCCGCGAGGCGTGAGCCGACCAGGTTGCCGGCCACCATGCCGACGCCAAACAGCGCCAGCACCAACGGCACCCCTTGCTCGGGCAGGCCCGCCAGGTTCATCAGCGTCGGCTTGACATAGCTGAACACCGAGAACATGCCGCCAAAACCGATGGCGGCAATGCCCAGCGTGAGCCACACCTGCTTGGAACGCAGCGCGCCCAGTTCACGCCAGGGGCTCGCGCCCTCGGGTGCCGGCAGGGCGGGAATCCAGCGCCACACCAGCGCCACCGCGAGCAGCGCAATCGCGCCCACCAGTGCAAAGGCGGCGCGCCAGCCCAGCCACTGTCCCAGTCCGGCGGCCAGCGGCACGCCCACCAGCGTGGCGATGGTCAGTCCCAGCATGACGTAGCCCACGGCCTGGGCGCGCCGTCCGGGCGGCGCGAGATGCGCGGCGACCAGGGCCGCCACGCCGAAGTAGGTGCCATGCGGCAGGCCGCTGAAAAAGCGCATCAGCACCATGTTGGCATAGCCAGGCACCATGGCGCTGGCGAAGTTGCCGAGCGCATAGAGCAGCATCAGCGCCATCAGCAGCCTGCGCCGCTGCATGCGCGCGCCCAGCACCGCCAGCACCGGTGCACCGATCACCACGCCCAGCGCATAGGAGCTGATCAGATGGCCCGCAGTGGGAATGGAGACACTCAGCTCCCGGGCCGCATCGGGCAGCAGTCCCATGATGACGAATTCTCCGGTGCCTATGCTGAAGCCGCCCACGCCCAGGGCCAGCAAGGCCTTGAGAAAGGAGTGATCGGCGCTGCCGCCGGCAGCGGCCGGCGAGGTGGAAGAGGGTGTGACGGTGCTGTCCATGGGCGGGCAATGCAGGAACCTGCCGACGGCGCCGGCATGGGTGTTGCGAGGAGAAAAAGC
>JBBKVU010000135.1:0-8241 GCA_037968595.1 Comamonas sp. | reverse complement strand
CACACAGCCTCGGACTTGGGTATGGACATGGCGGGAGCGAGCAGCCTGCGGTAGCGCCACAGGCCATAGCCGAGTGCGGCCAGCGCGACAGCGGCAATGGCCACCAGCGACCACAGCAGCAGCGACAGGCCCGAGGCCGTCTGCGCGGGCACCTCGAACCCCCAGACCGACTGGCTTGCGGTTTCGGGCACCGAGGCGGCGGAGCGGGCCTGTGAAGCGACAAACACCACCGACACCCGGTCCGCGGTGAGGCTGGGAATGCTGTTCGTGACCAGCCGGCGGATCTGCGGCTGGATGATCTCCAGGTTGTAGCCGTCCTGGTGCTTGATGAAGACCGCGGCCGTCGACGGCACGCCGGTTTCTCCCGCCGTGCCGCGCTCGGGCAGCACCACATGCACGCGTGCCGCCAGCACGCCGTCGATCTTGGACAGCGTGTTCGACAGCTCCTGCGACAGCGCGTAGATGTAGCGCGCGCGCTCCTCGAGCGGCGAGGAGATCAGGCCCTCCTTCTTGAACACCTGGCCCATGCCGGCAAAGCGCTCGCGCGGCAGGCCGTTGTCGCGCAGCACTTCCAGCGCGCGGCCGACATCGGCCGAAGCCACGCGCACGCCGACCATGCCTTCCTTGCCGGCCACCTTCTCGGTGGGGATGGAGGACTTGATCAGCGCGGCCAGCACCTCGTTGGCCTCCTCTTCGGGAATCGCGCCCATCAGATCCACGCGCCCGCCGCAGGCGGCAAGCAGCAGGCAGGTTCCGAGCGCGAGCCTTTGCAGCCCTCGGCGCAGCCATTGCAATGCAGTCGATCGGAGGTTCATTGCACGCGCACCAGTTGGTCCAAGTTCTGGGTGGAGCGGCTGATGGCCTTGCCCACCAGGTCGAATTGCACGGAGGCCTGGGTCAGATGCAGCTGCAGGCTGAGCATCTGCCCCAGGTCCATGGCTGCGCCGTCTGGGTCCAAGGTCGCGGCCGCGCGCTTCCAGCTTTCGCGGAAGTCTTGGGAGACGCTCTGCATGCCGTTGAGCACCCGGTCGCCAACGCTCTGCGGGCCTGTGACGGCAGCGGCCTCGGTCGTGCCGCTGGCTGCCGCGACGGCCTCGGGCGCGGGGGCCTGCATCAAGGCGGTGAACTGCTGCACCGCGGCGGCATTCGGCGCCGCAGCGACCTGTGAGACGGACAGCGCCGGCTCCAGGCGTGCGGGGGAAAGGCTGTCAATGAGTTGCATGGAGTTCCCCAAGGGTCAAATGGAAAGAACGGGCTCTGGCGACGAGACTGCGACGCGGTCTTCGCCCAGCAGCCGCGCCGCGAGCAGCGCGCCCTCCGAGGCACCGGCCTGGCGCGCCCGGCCTGCGACCCGGCGCAGCACATAGGTGCTTTCGCCGCGGCGTTCGGCAAATTGCAGGGCCAGGCCCTTGAAGGCCTCAAGCATGTCTGACTCGGGGCCGCCAGGCAGATGGACCGTGTCCAGCCGTTGCACGGCTTCACTGGCGCGGCCGGCATTGAGCAGCGCGATGGTCAGCCCGACAAAGGCAAAGGATCGGTCGGGTCGCAGCAGCGCCAGCGCTTCGAAGATGCGCAGCGCCGCGGCTACATCCCCCCGACCGGCGGCGAGAAAGCCGACCTGGGTGAGCAGCTGGACATCGTCACTGCTAGGTGGCTGCATGCAGGGCCTGCTCGGTCAGTGTCTGCAACCACAGCTCGGCGCGCGCCAGCAGGGTCGCGTCCTCAGGCAGGCCCAGGCGGCGCACCTGCTGCAGGATGTGGCGCGCGGCTTCGGTGGCGCCGGTGGCAACCAGGGCTTCGACCAGCGCCAGCGCAATCGCGCAGGATTGGGGCTTTACATACAACGCCAGCGATAGCAGGTTCACGGCCATTTGCGGGTTGCTTTGCTGGATCGCGCAGCTAGCGCGCGCACACAGGTAGTCCGGATGCGTTGGCGCATACAGCAGCAGAAAGGAGAAATATGCGCTGGCCTGCGGCAGCTGCCCGGATTGCAGCAAGGCGCAGGCCATCGCATAGACCGTGCTCAGACTGGACTCGCTCAGCCGCTGGCTGCTCGGCAGCTTCTCCAGATCGCTGACGTACTTTGCGATCATTGCATCTAGGCGTTTGACGGTGTCCTTGGCAGAGATGGATGTCATGGCGGACCCGCTCAGATATTGCGGGCGATGCCGCGGTTGGTTTCGATGCGCGACTGGTCGATCGACGACAGCTTGTCCTTGACGTCGCGGATCACATCCATCATTTGCTGCATCATTTCATTCGCCTCTGTGGAAGCCGAGGCATGCAGCTTGGCGCGGGCCTCGTGTTGCTTGACGCTGACTTCGGCGGAGTCGGCGCCGAATTTCAGGCCCGCTGTGACCATCTCTGCGATGCCGCCGAGCATCTTGCCGGTGGTGGCGGCGTTGCCGCTGGTCTTTTGCGCAATGGCGTTGAATGCGTCCACCTGCTCCTGTTTGTGGCCCGCCTGCTTTTCCATGGAGCGGGCATTGGTTCGCAGGTAGCTGGCCTTGTCGTCCGCCGCCTGGGCCTGGGCCTGCAGATTGTCCACGCTGGTCTTGTCGACGGCCACGGCGGCCTGAGAGCGCAAGTCCTGCGCCTCGGCGGAGAATCTCTGGGCGCTGTCATTGATTTTCTGGGCGCTGTCCTTGAGTTCCGTGGCCTGGCCCTGCGGCGTGGCCGCCTGCGCCGATTGCGTTGCGGCGCTCATGCTGCTGTAGGCATCTGCTCCGGCCGACAACATCTGCACGCCTCCCTGGACGATGCTTGCGGCCAGGCGAAGATTGGCTGCTTTCTGCATTTCGCTGGCCGCGCTCATCAGTTCTCCCACCTCGGAGTTGAGTGCGCTGGCGCGAATCTCGCGGTTGCTGTTGCGCATTTCCTGCGCCGACCTCTGAATCAGGCCCATGATGGCGTAGAGGTCGATGGCCTGGTTGGACTCCACCGCGCTGAGCTCGGTGCGCAGCTGCGCCTGCGCGGCGAGCGATGTGGGCATGGTTGCCGGCAACTGCCGTCCGCCCATCTGAAAGGTGGTGATCGACGCCAGCGTGTTCGTAGCCACGCCATGGGCGTGCGCGGCGGCTTCCATGCTGACGTCATCTCTAGCCGGCTTTTTGCCGCTGGGCGGGAGCGCGTCTGCATAGCCGTACATGGGCTGGTGGCCGGCAACGCGGTTGGAGGAATCGGTGGTAGCCATGCGAGGTCTTTCTGGGTGTCAGGCCATGGAGCGGCCAAGGTTGGCGGCAATTTGCGTACGGCTTTCTCCGGCGGCGGCGATCATCTGGGAAACCTGACCCACCGCTTCCTGGATTTCCTGCACCAATTTCTTGATTTGCTCATGGCTTTCTTCCATCTGCGCCTGCAGCTTGACGAGCAGCACGGCGAACAGTTTCCTGTCGATCTGCGCCGAGGCCGCCGCATGCTCGTCGAAGGCCACGCTGATGCCGACGCCGGCCTTTGCCATGGAACTCAGTGCCGATGTCGCGCCGGCCAGGTGTTGTGCCATCTTTGCCATCTGGGAAACGTTCTTGGTGATGTCGGCCACGGCATTGGCACTGTTGGCGCCTCCGGACGCCACGGCGGTGACCACCGACAAGGCGATGGTCACCGCCGTGGCGAGGACGGCTCCGACGATGGCCGCGGTCTGCGGGTCGCTGATGCTCAGCTCGGCGATCGAACTGACCATGTTGCCCAGCAATTGCGGATCGACCAGCACCGCGCCGGTGAGCAGGCCCATGCCGCCGGCCATCGCGCGGCTGGCGGCTTCAAGCTTTTCCTCGGGAACGCCCACGGCCTGTAGAAAGGCGCAGCAAGCCTTGGTCATGAGGCTGTTGAGTTCCAGCGGCGGCCCGCCCGAGGCCTGGCTGATGGACGAGGCCAGGCTCATGGTCGAGCCCACCAGGCCGATGATCGCCAGGGCCAGCAATGGGGCAGCGGCGCCGCCGGTGAGCGGCGTGGCCGCAACCAGCGCCACCGTGGCAATGGCCGTGGCCAGAAAAGAAGCGATCTTGCCAACCCAGCTGAAAATTCCGCCGAGCTTGCCTTTGGCGGCCGCGCTTTTGCTTTTCTGGATCCAGGTTTCTATCTTCTCGAGGGATTTCTGGTGGTTCTCCGCTATCTTCTGCCGCGACACGCCCAGTCCTTCCTTGGCGGTGCGCAACTGGGCATCCCGGGTCTTGCTCTGCAACTCCAGCAGCTTGAGCGTCATGTCTTCCGCGGAGAAATCGATGGTCGCATTGCCTATGCTGGGTGCGCCGTTGGCATTGGAAATCAGTGCGGCGCCCGGCGATTGCGCAGCGCCTTCCTTGTCGGTCTCGCCCAGGGCGCCCAGCATGGTGGCCGAGTCCAGGGCCTGCACGCTCGCGCCATCGGCCTGCACAGCGGTGTACGCGGGCGTGAGTGCCTGGAACGCAGCGGGCTGCGTGAAGGACGGACTGAACATGCCGACCTGCTTCACGGCGCCACCTCCGAAGCCGGCGTACGCGCGTCTTTGCTGCCGGCGCCGGCCAGCCGTGCCAGCAGCGTTTCGCTGCGTTGGCGCAGGTCCTGCCACTGCGGCGTATTGCTCTGGGCCAGCACCAGAGTCAGCGCTTCGCGGGCTTCCTGGTGCATCTCCAGCGCAATGAAGCACTCCGCGGTATGGAAAGTAGGTAGCGGATCCTCGAGGTCCATGACAGACGCCGTCGAGTGATACTGGATGGCTTCCCGGTAGCGTTTGAGCATCTGCAGGGTGCAGGCAAACGCGCTCATGTAGCGCGGCTCCAGGGTGTTGTGCGCCACGAGAAAGCCAAAGCACTTGGCGGCATCAAGATAGCGTTCCTGGCTGTAGTGGTTGTAGCCCAGCGCGTACAAGGCCTCGTACTCGGTGTCGCTATAGCCCATGATGTCGCCCAGGCCGGTGCCGTGGCTCAACAGTTCCAGCGCCTGCTCGGCAAGAGAGGGGGTTGAAGGGGTTGCCATGGAGCAAGTCCTTTTCTGTTCAGCGCATGTTTCCGATGATGGAAGACCGGCTGTCCTGCATCTTCTTGATGAAGTTGGTCATGACATCGAAGGCTTCGTTGCGCTTGTTCGACAGGCTTTGCAGCCGCAGCATTTCCATCTGCTGGCTGTTGCTCAGCGTGTCGATGCCGGTCTTGAGGTTTTCGATCTCGGCCTTGGCGGAGGAGATCATTTCTGGCTTGGCGTCTATGGCGGAAATCTTGGCGTCGATCTGCTCCACCCAGCTTTTCATGGTGGCGCGGGTGGCGTCCATGGTGCCGTTGCCGTCGATGTCGCCAGGCTCGGTGACGTTGGTCAGGCCCTGGCTTTTGACACGCTCCAGCAGATCCTTTGACGCGTCGGCACTGTCGTCGGCCCAGCCATGGCCCAGGCCTGTCGTGTCGCTTGCTTCGCCCCCATTGACGGCGATCACCGACTGCAATTGCTGCTTCATCAACTTGAGGTCGGCCAGGCTGGACTGGTCGGTGGCGTTGCTGGCTTCGAGCGCGGCCAGTGCGTTGCGTTTGGTTATGAGCTGCTCGTTGGCCTCTCCGATGGCGCTGTTCTTCGCCGACACCGAGCCGAGCTGGCCGCGCAACTGCTCCTCCAGCAGCGATGCGCGCTCGCTCTGTACTGCAAGCAGCGCGGTTTCGATGTCCATGCCCTGCACGGACATGCCCGCTATGCTGTTTGATCCCTGGATCTCGATAGACATAAGAGCTCCTCGCGTCTCAGCGCGTGTTGCTGACGATGGCGGACCGGTTGTCCTGCATCTTCCTTAGGAAGTTGGTCATGACATCGAAGGCTTCGTTGCGCTTGTTCGACAGGCTTTGCAGGCGCAGCATGTCCATCTGCTGGCTGTTGCTGTGGGTGTCGATCAATGACTTGAGGTTTTCGATGGCCTTTTCCAGCTCGCCTTTGTCGTTGATGTTGAGCGCTAGCTTGGCGGCAGCGGCGGCCTTCTTGAGCTTTTCGAGCTGCAGGCCGGTGGCGGTCCTGTTGTCCGGTACGGCCGTCATTGCCGCGAGTTCCTTTGTCCGTTCAACATTTTTCGTGCTGCGGTGCGGCATGATCAGCTGCTTGTAGAGCTCCTGGTCTTCCGCACTGAATTCGTCCACGATGGCTTGGCGTTCGATTTTCCAGGCGTCGGTTTTGCCGTAGTCCTTTTTTTCATCGTTGACCTTGTCGGCGAGTTTTTTTGACGTGCCGTCTTTGTCGGAGAAGCGCGCCGAAAGCTCACGCGCCGCGCCCAGGGCTTCGTTGAGCTGGCCTATCTGCGTGTTGCGCTGCTGCACGTCCTCCAGCTGGCCCTTGAGCTGATCCTCGAGCAAGAAGGCGCGCTGGCTCTGCACCGTCATCAGTGCGGTCTCGATGTCCAGGCTTTGCAGCTGGGGTGCGCTCACGACGGAAGTTGCATTGATGGCAGTCATGGGCAATCTTTCTGCGTTCAGATCATGGAACGCGGCCGGCGTGCGCCGCCGCTTCTTTTCACCGGGGCGGCGAACGAAGCCCGGGCCCGCTCCTCGCCGACCTCTTGATCGACGGCCGCCATGTCGGCTTCGAACGCTGCGCGGGCCTGGGCACGGGTCTGCGGTGTCAACTGATCCTGCAAGGCGCTGCGTACCTTCTGTGGGTCCAGACCTTGATTGCGCAGCCGGTCATCACTTGAATCCAGATCGCGTTGCACCTGATCGATCAAGGTCTGCGCCTTGGCCAGCAGGCTTTCGGTGGAATCTTGGGGGGCCATGCAGGATGCTCCTGAAAATCAACAGAAAACAGCAAGATCGCGGTCTGCGCTCTGCTTACTGCCAGTGAGTAACAGTCTGCGTCAAGGGGTTCCCGGAAATTCGCCGCCCAACAGCGAGGAACCTTGGGTGGCCAGGAGTTACAGACCAGGACATGCGCATGCGTGCCGGACCTCCATTTGCCTATTTCCATGTCCAGAATCGACACTTTCCACGCGCCTTCGTTTGATAGCAGCGCAAGCCGTTCCGGTGGCGGCAACCAGTCGGCGGTGGGGCAGTTCGCGGGCCAGCAGGTCCAGGTGGACGAAGTCGATTCCATGCTGTCCGATGCGGCCGAGGAACTCGGCATGCACCATTGCGAGAAGGCGGAGAGCAAGCATTTTTCCGAGCGCAAGAAGGAGGCGGTCAGGTCGCTGGAAATCATGACCGCCGAAGCCGTCTCGGACTATCTGGACGCGGCCCAGGCATTCGAGGACCCGGAGCAGCTGGTGCATCTGGCCAAGCGCATGCTGTCGGGCCAGGGCGATCCCGCGCGCCACGCTCGCCAGGCATTCGAGCAGCCGACCCAGCAGTTCATGGCCATGCAGTACGCGCTGCAGATGGGCGAGCGCGAGGGTGTTGCCAGCGATGTGTTCGAAGCACTGCGCGAATCGCTGCTGGACCTGGAAATGGCGCATGGCCCGGCTATACGCGCCGATATCAATACCGTGGGGGCTGCGGCCCGGCCGGGCGCCAATCGCGTCGACATCGCCCAGTTCCAGGCCATGTACCGCGATGTGGTGCTGGGCGAGTCCTCGCTTGCGGCGACGCTCAAGATGGCGCTGGAGCGCTTTGGCGACAAGGATTTTGCCGTCGGCTTGCAGCGTCTGATGCAGGCCCTGGGCCAGGATCTGTCGGCGGCGCGGCCTTCGTGCGAGCCCGCGCGCCTGCACAGTCTTGTGCAGGACCTGTACCACCTCGAAGTGGCGACCACGGTGCTGGAAGGCTGCAAGGATTTGCGTGCGCAGCTGGCCGAAAAGCACGGTGTTGCCGGCATGCAGCCGGTCGTGCTGATGCGCGGCCTGGTCGATGTGAGTGCCGAGAAATGGGTGGCGGCGCAGCGCTTCACCACCCTCAGCGAAAACTGTGGCGCGCGCGCCCCCGAACCGCAGATCCATTTCCTGACGGCAGTCAAGGCGCTGCTGCGCGAGATGCCGGTGCAGGTGTTTGTTGACAGCGAGCAGCGACAGTCTGTGTTCGGTGCCGTGCAGGACGCATTGGATGCAGCGATCGACCGGGAAGAGGAAGGCTATTGATATGGGACAAATGGAGCAGGTCCTGGCCGAGTTCGGCCAGGATATCGGTTTGACGGCCCTGGAACCCAGCGCGCAAGGACATGTGCAGCTGCGGCTGGCGTCCGGCGCGCTGCTGGGCGCGTCGACCCAGGGCGAGGAAGTGGTGCTGCACTACGCCGAGCCGGTGGAGCGCGGCGCGGCGCAGCTGGCCTTCGTGGCCATGCGCATGGCCGGGCGCGCCGAGACTG
>JBBKVU010000134.1:0-14177 GCA_037968595.1 Comamonas sp. | reverse complement strand
GTGTCTCCGCCCGCCACCGAGAACGCCAGCGGGAAGTTGCTGGCGCCGAACACCGCCACGGGCCCCAATGGGACCTTGGCCAGACGCAGGTCGGAGCGCGGCATGGGCGTGCGTTCGGGCTGGGCCTGGTCGATGGTGGCGCTCAGGAAGCGGCCGTCGCGCACCACCTTGGCAAACAGTCGCAACTGGCCGACAGTGCGCCCGCGCTCGCCCTGGAGGCGGGCGAGCGGCAGGCCGGATTCGGCCTGGGCGCGTTCGATCAGGGTGTCGCCCAGAGCCACGATGTTGTCGGCAATCGCTTCGAGGAACTCGGCGCGCTTGGCCAGCGGCAGGTTGCGATAGGGATCGAAGGCGTCGGCGGCCAACTGGGCCGCGCGGTCGACTTCGTCTGCGCCGCCCATGCCGAAGCTGGGTGCATCGATGGGCTTGTCGGTGGCGGGATTGAACGCTTGCTGCTGGCCTTCGGTGCCGCGAACGAAACTCGCGCCTATGAGCATTTCGCCGGTGATTTGCATGGAAATATCCTGGTGTGATCGAGGGGGTGGACGGGGTCGGTCTGGTGTCTTCGCTGCGGCGTCGGCGGCGTGCCTGCATGGCGCCGGCCGCAGAGACGAAAAACCGCTGCAGCACCACGATAGCAGACCGTGGCATGAAGTAAATATATTTTAAGTATCTTTAATTCATTGCCAGTGAATGGCCCGGCTGGGCAGCTAGGGACATACCCCATCGACAGTGTTCAAGTATCTTGGTAATATATTTAGTCTGGCGGCGCTTTGCCATTTGGCGCAGCGCTGCATCCCATCCGCTGGCAAGATCTGCTTGCCGGCAGCACGACCAGGTTCTACGCCGAGGAGCGCATCGTGAACTTCACGCCAGACATATCCCCCCCGCAGGCGCAAGAAACTGCCAAAGCTTGCACTCCCCCCCCAGCCTGCATTGCGCTGAGCCTGGAGGAAGTCCACGATCTTTCGTATCGCGTTCTGACCCACCATGGCCTGTCGGCGGCCCAGGCCCAGGCGATTGCCCGTGTCATCACGGCCGGCGAGCGCGACGAATGCCATTCGCACGGCATCTATCGGCTGCTGTCGTGCACCCGAACGCTGCAGCAAGGCGGCGTGGTGCGCGATGCGACGCCCGTGGTGAGCGACCGGGCGCCGGGCGTGGTCGCCGTCGATGCACAGTTTGGCTTCTCGCAACTGGCGTTTGAAGTGGGCAGCAAGCTGCTGCTGGAAAAGGTGGCGAAAACCGGGGTTGCTGCGCTGGTCATCAACAACTGCTATCACTTTTCGGCGCTGTGGCCTGAAGTCGAGGCCTTGGTCGAGCATGGCGTTGCCGCGCTGGCGATGACGCCCAGTCATTCCTGGGTGGCTCCCGCGGGCGGGCGCCGACCGGTGTTCGGCACCAACCCGATTGCGTTTGGCTGGCCGCGTGTCGGCGATCTGCCCTACGTGTTTGACTTTGCGACTAGCGCCGTGGCGCGCGGCGAGATCGAACTCTACCGAAGAAGCGGCCGGGCGCTGCCCGCCGGCTGGGGCATGGACGCCGATGGGGCGCCGAGCACCGACGCGGCCACCGTGCTGGACCAGGGCGCAATGCTGACCTTTGGCGGCTACAAAGGCTCGGCCCTGTCGACCATGATTGAATTGCTTGCCGGACCGCTGATAGGCGACATGACCAGCAGCGAGTCGCGCGCGCTGGACGGCGGCGCCGGCGCCGCGCCCTGTCATGGGGAGCTGGTGCTGGCGTTCGACCCCCGCTTCTTCAGCCAGGGTGATCACCTGGAGGATCGTCTGCGGGCCGAGAAGCTGTTTGACGGCATCACCGATCAGGGCGCACGCCTGCCTTCGCAGCGCCGCTTCGTGGCCCGAGGCCGCAGCCTGGCCAACGGCTGCGTGCAGATTCCCGCGGCCTTGTATTACGACGTCCGGCAATTGCTGCTCTGAACACCGCCGGGCTTGGATTTGCCGCCCCGCTGCCAGGCGGGCCGGGAGAGAAAACCCGGTGATGTAGCCAAAGTATTTTGTCAATATAATTGGACTCAACCATTTCAGCTTTTGCGGCATAAAAGCCGAAAGAACCACCCATCTGATGCCGATTCCCTCCAAATCCACAGCTTCGCGCGCGAAGTCCTCCAAGGTCAAGGCGGCGCTGCCGGCAAAACGCCGGGCGGCGGATCTCGCCTACGATGCCATCGAGGCCATGTTGTCGACGATGCAGCTCGAGCCTGGCAGCCCGATTGTGGAAGCCGAGCTGGCGGAGCGCACGGGAATGGGGCGCACGCCGGTGCGCGAGGCCTTGCTGCGCATGATCTCGATTGGCTTGATCGTTCAGCAGCCGCGCCGCGGCCTGCTGGTGTCGAACATCGATCTGGCCGAACACCTGGACGTGATCCATACGCGCCGGGTGCTGGAGAACCTGATTGCGGCCTGCGCCGCGCGCCGCGCGTCTGCGGCCCAGCGCAAGGAAATCGTCCAGTGCGCCGAGAAAATGGTGGCCGCCGCGGAGCGCGGCAATCTGGATGAATACATGCGCGGCGATCATGAACTCGATGTCGTGATCCATACCGCCAGCCGCAACCGTTCGGCGGTCAAGAGCGTGACGCCGCTGATCGTCCAATGCCGGCGCTTCTGGTATGCGTATCAGCACGAAGGCGATATCGCCGAAGGCGCACGCGCGCATCTGGAGCTCGCCCAAGGCATTGCCACCGGCGACGAAGCCGCGGCAATCACCGGCGCCAATCGCCTGATGGACTATCTCGAGGATTTCGCCAAGCGCATCATTGAAAGCTGAAGCGCCGGCCTCTTGGCCGCGGGCGGACGAGGTGGGACGCCGATTCGCTGAAAATACCAAGGGGCGATGGCCGCCTGCCCGGCAGCCATCGCCCCTTGCTTGGTGCGCGCGACTTACAGCTTGGCGCCGACGGCGCGCAGTTCCGCGATCTGCGGCGCCTTGGGCAGCCAGATCTTGTCGAACGCATCTATGGCCGGCTTGGTGTCGAAGGCCGTCAGATCGCGGATCACGATCGATTCCTTCTTGAGCTTTTCCAGCAGACCGGCCTCGGTGGTGACGATGTCGTTGATCTGGCTGTCGAGCGCCTGGGCCGTCAGCTGGCGAATCAGTTCGCGGTCCTTGGCGTCCAGCGTGGCCCAGACGCGGCCGGAGAACAGCGGCGCCACCGGCATGAACAGCGCGTTCATGGGCATCATGACCTTGGACACCTTGTCGAAGCGCTGGTTCCAGGAGAACTCCACGTCGGCCTCGAGGCCGTCAACCTGGCCGTTGGTCATGGCATCGAACACCGCCGGCGTGGGAATGGGCGTGGGCGCGGCGCCGAAGTACTGGTAGAAGTCGCGATAGACCGGCGTGGGGTTGATGCGGATCTTCAGACCCTTGAGGTCATTGGGCGTCTTGATGTCCTTGCTGGAGAACACCACGCGCATGCCGGTGATGCCCCAGCCAAGGCCCACGCAGCCGGTCTCGCGCGGCAGGACGTCGAGCAGCTTCAAGGCCGCGGGCGTCTTGACGAGCTTGGCGACGGCCGGCGTCGAGCGCACCAGATAGGGCGCGTTGATCGAGGCCACGCTGGAGACGCGCGTGCCCAGTTCGGCCGCCTGGATCCAGCCCATGTCGAGCGCGCCCGACTGCATCTGCTGCATCATGACCGATTCATTGCCCAGCTGGCCCGAATGGAACACCGTCACCGTCAGGCGGCCATTGGTCGCCTTGGAAAGCGCTTCGCCGAACTGCAGCGCGGCGCGGTTCCACGAATGGCCTGCAGGGGTGATGATGCCCAGGCGCAATTCCTTGGCCGCGGCGGCGCGCGAAGGGGTCACGAAGGCCAGGGGCGCTGCGGCAACGGCCGTGGTCTGAAGAAAGTGGCGACGGTTGATGGTCATGGAAAACTCCTTGGAGAGGGATGGCGGCAGGGCAGGGAAGCGGTTAATTCAGCAGGCCCAGCGACAGGCTGGGGAACAGCGAAAGCATGATGAGAGCGATGATGCTGATGATGAAGAAGGGCAGCGTGACAATGAACATGCGCCCGGGCTTGGCGCCGGTCACGGCAGCGGCCACGAAGAAGCTCAGCCCCACGGGCGGCGTCATCAGCCCCAGCACCAGGTTGATCACGATCACCACGCCGAAATGGCGCGGGTCGATGTGGTAGATCTCGGTGGCGATGGGCAGCAGGATGGGGGCGGTCATGATCAGGCCCGGAATGCCGTCGATCACGGTGCCTATGACCAGCAAGATGACGTTGACCAGCAGCAAGAAGGTGATCGGGTCCTTTGCCACGGTCTGTATCCAGGCGGCGACCATCTGCGGAATCTTTCCGTAGATCAGCAGCCACGAGAACACCGAAGCCGCGGCGACCAGGAACAGCACGATGGCCGAGTAGATGGCCGCGCGCAGCATGATGGGCGCCAGATCCGAGTACTTGAACTCGCGCGTCACATAGCGGCCCACGAGCACGGCGCTCACCGCGCCCACGGCTGCGGCCTCGGTGGGATTGGCCAGCCCGGTCAGGATGGAGCCGACGATCACCAGCGGAATCAACAGCGTCGGGCTGGACGTGAGCACCGTCATCGCGCGCTGGCGCAGCGTGCGCTTGGCGCTGCGCGGGTAGTTGTAGACCAGGCCCATGCAGGCGATCACGCCGAAGAACAGCAGCGTCAGCAGGACGCCAGGCAGGATGCCGGCAATCAGCATGTCGCCCACGGCCACCTGGGCCAGCACGCTGTAGACCACGAACATCACCGAAGGCGGAATGATGGGGCCCAGCATGCCGCCGTAGACCGTCAGGCCCGCGGCAAACGTCTTGTCGTAGCCCTGCTTTTCCATCTCGGGAACCATGACCTGCGACATGATCGCGACCTGGGCCGTGGCCGAGCCGATGATGGACGAGACCAGCATGTTGGCCAGGATGTTCACATAGGCCAGACCGCCCTTGATCGAGCCGACAAAGGCCATCGAGAGATCGACCAGCCGGCGCGTGATGCCGCCGCTGTTCATGATTTCACCGATCAGGATGAACAGCGGAATGGCGATCAGCCCGTAGCTGTCGACGCCGGCAAACATCTGCGTGGCGAAGGACTGCAGCAGCACCGGGTTGCCGGTGTTGTAGATGTAGAAGATGCCCGAGAGGCAAAGACACAGGCCGATGGGCACGCCCACCAGCATGATCACGATGAAGAAGAGAGAGGTCATCATGTCAGTTCACCGCTTCAGGGTTGGCTGCCTGGAAGGCAGGGTGTTTGCGCTGGGGCGCCAGGTGCAGGTCTTCCAGCAGGTTGGCCAGCGCGTGCAGGCTCATGCACAGCGCGAAGATCGGCATGATCAGTTGCAGCACCCAGACCGGCCATTCGAGGGTCTGCGTGCGCTCGGTGTAGAGAAAGTTGAACGACTCGGCCGCGTATTCCTTGGCGTCGAACCCCTTGCTGGCAATGCCCACGGGATCCATCCAGATCCAGCACATCGCAAACAGCGCCAGCGCGAAAAACAACACGCCGCCCGTGGCGATCACCTTGGCAATCTGTGCCTTGCGCGGGCCCAGCTTTTCCGTGACCATCGTCACCGCGAAGTCCAGGCGCAGGCGCGTCATTGCCGAGGCCCCGACGAAGGTGAGCCAGACGACGGTGTAGACCGCAGCTTCGTCTATCCAGTAGATCGGCATGCCGCTGTAGCGCGTGGCGACATTGATCAGTATCAGCGCGGTCAGCAGGCTCATGAGGAAGGTGAGCAGCCAGCGTTCGAAGCGCAGCAGCCCATCGGAGGCGTCCAGCACCCAGCGCACGGACCGCGGGGGAGGTTTGAGGGCAGTGGAGGAGTTGGCTATATCGTCCATAAGGCTTCTTCTGGGTTTTCTGAAAATGAAATAAAACAAACTGCCCACAACTCAAACATATGCCAAATATATTAAGCGCCTTGTGCAGTCACGCAAATAGGTGTTTCCCTGGGAGCGTCCCGACCCCGTGCCTTCATCGGTGTGGCACCAGCACGCGCTGGCCGCGCAATGACTGGCTGGAGAGGTGACTTGCATGCCTGGACTTTGCTGGGTTGGAGATCAAAGATGCTGGAAATATATTTGACACATTTTTATGTTGTACTAGCACAAACCATACCTGCTCTCGACAGCCGTTCGCTCTAGGGGCGAAAGGGCGGTGGCGGGCCGCCTGCGCCTGGATTGGCCGGTCCATGCACCTTAGGCTGGCACTGGCTGCACATTGCTGGTGCGGTCCGCGCCACGCGTTCCGAAATGCACCAAACGGGTCGTTCACATGCAGCCCACATGCGGCTGCAAGTCCTTGCCAAGTCCTGAGCGCCGGCGGGCGGCGCTGCATGCGCACAAAAAAAAGCTCCCGTGAGGGAGCTTGCAGGCCAGGGTTTAGCGAGCCAGGTCCTTGGACCAGGCGGCGTACCAGTCGCGGAACAGCTGGTATTGCGCTTCGGTGTAGCGGCGCTGCGAGTCGCTCAGCACGTCGGTTTCGTTGAAGTGCAGCGTGTATTCCTTCTGCCCGTTGAGCACCAGCAGATACTTGTAGTACAGCACCAGGTCGGTGCCTTCATCGAATGACGACAGCACGGCCAGCGCAGATTCGAGTTCCTGGGCCTGACGGCGCGCGGCGACATCGCCCTTGGCGGCCTTCTTGCACAGCTCCACCAGGTGCAGCACTTCCTTGGGCAGGGCATTGCCTATGCCGGTGATGGAGCCGGTGGCGCCGCAGTTCACGAAGCCGTGGAAGACCTGGGTGTCGACGCCGACCATCAGCGTGATGTCGTCGTCCTTGGAGGTGATGTGTTCCGCGGCATAGCGCAGGTCGGTGGCGCCGCCGAATTCCTTGAAGCCGATCAGGTTGGCGTACTTGGAGCGCAGCTCGAAGAACAGATCGGCGCGCGTCGCGAAGCCGTAGTAAGGGCTGTTGTAGATGACGGCCGGCAGCTGGGGCGCGGCTGCCAGAATGGCGGAGAAGTGGGCTTTCTGCGCAATCGCCGAGGCGCCGCGCGACATGACGCGGGGAATCACCATCAGGCCGTGCGCGCCGACCTTGGCGGCATGGGCGGCATGCGCCACGGCTTCCTTGGAATTGACCGCGCCCGTGCCGACGATGGTCGGGATGCCCGCTGCCACCAGACGGGCGACGCCTTCCTGGCGCTGCTCGGCCGTGAGCAGCGGCCAGTCGCCCATGGAGCCGCAGTAGACGACGGCGCTCATGCCGGCGGCAATCAGTTCCTTGCCCTTGGCGACCAGCGCGTCGAAGTCAGGCTTGCGGTCCGGCGTGCACGGGGTCATGAGTGCGGGGATGGTGCCGGTGAAGATGTTCGTGTTCATAAAAAACCACCTTTGTAGAAAAGTCGCTGGGGGCGCCGTCCGGGCCTCGCGCGGCAGGAGCCGCGTTGCACCGCCATCGGCAGGTTAAGGATTTAAATAGACTGTAAATATATTAGCAATATTCCAGGCGCCGAGGATAGTCGATGATTTTTTTCCGCGCAAGTGGGGTTGATGCGCATGCACTCTTGCGCGGGCAAAGTCACCCGGCCTGTGGCCCAGGCGCGACGCCGCTGTCGGCAGTGACGCGACGGCGGCAGCGAGCGGTTGCTGCCAGGACACGGTGCAAGCTGCGCCGGCCGGCGCACGCTGCTGCTGCGGTGGGCTGCGAAAATTGGCAGTGAAGCTGTGGTCCGCAGGCGACGGCAGCGCGCTGGTTGACGCAAGCGCGCTACGGCGCTGGCGAGCGCCCTGGGATCACGCGGTGGCTCAATGGCAATCCGCGGGGCGGCAAGCATTTGGGCCTGCGTCCGACCGCCGGCCAAAGTGCCGGACTTGCATTGCCATTTCCCGGGAAAATATACTTTTTGACTAAATCCTGTAAATTTTCCTCGCGGGTGTTTGGAAAAAATGACGAAATGCAATACTCAAAAAACTAAAATCAGGAATGCAAGCTACAAGAGTGCAGGTGTGCAAACCGGCGAGTGCAAGTGAAAGGGCGGCGGTCCCCCATCTGCTTCGCAGCCGAGGTCACGGCCTGGCTGATCCTATGCCAGGCGTCGACGCAGGGAACCCGTAAATCGCCCGCTGTCGCGCCCGGCGCCAAAACCGGTTCACAGCAGCCAGCCGCTTTCAAGCCAGGTTTTCATGTGGTTTTATCGAGAATATTATGAATTTTGAATCAGCTGGAACCACGGAGCGCAATACCGGACGCTACATGAAAAAGCGTGAAGCCATCATCAATGTCGCTTCCAAACTGTTCGACGAAAACGGGATAAAGGGCGCAATGCTGTCCGAAGTGGCCAAGCAGGTGGGCTTGAGCACCAACAGCATCACCTATTACTTCAAGAAAAAGGAAGATCTGGTTTTTGAATGTCTGATGCATACGGTGAAGACATTCGACATGATCACCGAGTTGGCGCAAGGCGAGAAAACGCCGGAGGAAAGAGTCAAGCGCTTCATCAGCGAATTCATCAAGAAGCTGTCCGATTGCGCCAATGGCAACTATCCGGCCATCATGACGTTCCGCGATGCCGCCGAGCTCGACAGTTCCTATACCAAAATCGTGTTTGATGGTTATACGAACATGTTTCGCCGCGTGCGGGCGTTGCTGGCCGATGGCCCCATCAATTCCGAAAATCGCATGGGGCTGACGCTGCGCACCCATCTGTTTCTGGCGCAGATACAGTGGGCGCGCATCTGGATGGGAAGCTACGGCGTCGAGAGCTACGCCAGAATACAGTTCTATATCACGGATGTGATGCTCAACGGTCTGGCCGCCAAGCATGGAAACTGGCAGAAAAATGCGATTGATCGCGAACTTGCGGATTTCAGGATTGCAGAATCACCCAACCACGGCTTCGTGGTGGCTGCCATCCATTTGATCAACGAAGCGGGTTACAACGGTGCGTCCATCGATAGAATTTCGGCACGGCTGAGCGTGACCAAGGGTTCGTTCTACCACCATATTCCCAGCAAGGAAGATCTGTTTTCCGAGTGCATAGAGCGCACGCAGGCCGCTTTGGAAGGATTTCAGCAAGCCGTTCATGCCCACCAGGGGCCAGGCATGGAAAAGCTCGGTGGATTATCGCGGGCCTTGATCAGATACCATTTTTCCGAGCAGGGGCCGCTGCTGCGCGTATCCGCGTGGAGTGAAATATCCGATTACAGCAACTTCCATGAAAAAATCATGCCGCTGCGCAGACTGGTACAAAGTCTCAGCGATTTTCTGGCCGCCGGCATGATGGATGGCTCCATCCGTGCAACCCATCAATCCGTCGCGGCGATGATGATCGTAGGCATGATCAATGGATCGCTGACGCTGGACAAATGGGTGCCCGGATCGGAAAACATCAACGTCGACACTCTTTATGTCAAGCCTATGTACTACGGCTTGTTGAGTGACTGAGTTTAGCTTGTAGGTCTGTCGGACGCGCGCGCCTGCGCCGGCGGGCGATCAGAAGCGGTGCGTGAGGCCCAGCGTGACCGCGCCGGTGCCGGCCGTGGCGGCGGTGGTTCCCGCATATCCGTTGCTGACCCGGTGCGGGCGCGCCGGGTTGCGGTTGTGGATTTTGGCAAAGCCCAGGGTGACTTTCGAGCGCTTCGAAAGGTAGTGCTCATACATGGCACCGATCTGGTACGCATCGTTTTCAGGCAGCAGTTGATTGTTCTTGCGGATATACGATGCCGACAGCACACCGCTGCCCAACGGGTAGGAGATTCCCAGAAGAAAATCCGTGTTGTCCTTGGTTTTTGCCTGGGTGATCACGTTGCGCGCGGTATTGTCGGAATAGGCAAAGAAAAATCGCGCCTTGGCCCATTTGTAGTTTGCTGCAAAGATCGTGCTCTTGGCGTCGACATCCAGTGTTGCATTGGTATAGGTATTGCCTTGGTGGTGGGATATTTCCAGTGTCAGCGCCGAATTGCCGTAGCCGAGATTGAAACCGGTGGCGCTGTTTTGCGATGCGCCGCCGGTCGCGGACTCGCCGAAATAGTGGGCCAATGCGCCATAGAATCCATTGCGTCCATAGGTCCAGGGATTGAATCCCGGACTGTTGTAGATAATGCCGTTGTTCAGGCGAACGGCATGCGATTCCATCAGATTGGTGGCGGTGAAAACGCCATAGGTCGCTGTCGGGTCGCCCACCAGCGCCAAGGTTGCAAACGACGGCGTATACAGCCGGCCCATGCGCAGCGTTCCCCAGGTGCCTTGCAGGCCGAGAAATGCTTGCTTGTCGAAGAAAGTGCTGCTGGCGGTCGTGCCGGTGTCGGCGTTGAAACCGTTTTCCAGCTTGAGCAGGGCCGACAGCCCGCCGCCCATGTCTTCCTTGCCGCTGATCATGAGCGAGGAGGTTCCGGCCAGCGCCGTGCGCAGCGCCGCGCCCCCCGAATTGAACCCCAGTCCGCCATAGACCGAACCCGATATTGTCAGGTAGGACTGTGCATGCACGGCGGCCGTACTGGCTGCCAAAACCATTGAACTCACTACGAACTTTTTCATTTCAGACTCCCCGGAACAGGAATAGACCGAATAAAAAAATCCAGTCCGGGCGGCAAGACAGGGCTTGCTGCCCAACAGACTGGATCCAGTGACGAGGCGCAGGAATCAGGCAGCCATGAAATCGGGCTGCCGGATGAATCGACTCCGGTGGAAGTCAGTGTTTCCCAACGTCATTTCAATGGCGGTGAGCCGTTTGAAATAGTGTGAAATGGGCATTTCATTGGTCATGCCCATGCCTCCGTGCATTTGTATGGCCTGTTGGCCCACGAACTGCAATGCCTTGCCCACGCGCACCTTGGCTGCGGACACGAGTTTTCTGCGCTCCTCGGCGGGTGCGGTATTGACCTTGACGGCCGCCAGTACCGTGAGGGACTTGGCCTGCTCGGCGTGGATGAACATGTCTGCCATGCGGTGCTGCAGCACCTGGAAGGTGCCTATGGGCACACCGAACTGCTTGCGCGTCTTCAGATATTCCAGCGTCTGGGCGTTTGCCGCTTCCATTGCACCGACGGCTTCGGCGCAGAGCATGGTGACGCCGAAATCGGTGGCCGCTTCGAGCATTTCCCAGCCCCGGCCTTCTTCGCCGATCATGGCGGTGGCGGGCAAGCGCAGATTGCTGAACTCCATGTTGGCCGCGCGCAGTCCGTCAAAGGTGCGGTAGTCGACCACCTTGCAGCCGTCCAGACCCGCGGGCAGGTAGAACAGCGTGATGCCGTTCTCGTCGCGCGCTCCGCCGCCGGTGCGCGTGGAAACCACCCAACCGCCGGCCTGGGCGCCGTGGATCACCGCGCATTTGGCGCCGTTGATCACATAGGCATCGCCTTCTTTGCGGGCCGAAGTGGTGATGTTGAAGAGCTCGTGGCCCGCATCCTTTTCATTGAGCGCGCAGGCCAGCTTGAGGGTGCCGCTGGCGGCTTGCTCGAGCACCTCGGTGCGGCCGCCGCGGCGCAGGAAGTCGCAGGCCAGGATGGTGGCGAAGTAGGGCTCGACCACCAGACCCCGGCCCAGCTCCTGCATCACGATCATCAGGTCCTCGGAGCTGCCGCCCAGGCCGCCGGCGTTCTCTGGAATGGCCAGGGCAATGGCACCGAGATCGCCCAGCGCACTGAAGCCGCGGTTCGATACGCCGGCCTCGGAATAGATGATTTCCTTGCGCTCCTCGAAGGAGTAATCGCGCTCTATCCAGCGCTGCAGGGATTCGGAAAATTGCTGCTGTTCTTCGGAAAGACGAAAGTCCATGGTGGTCTCCTCACAGGCCCAGAATCATTTTGGAAATCACGTTGCGCTGCACTTCGTTGGAGCCGCCGAAGATGGTGATCTTGCGCAGGTTGAAGTAATGCGGCGCCAGCGCGGCCAGCGCGTCCTCGCCCGAATCGGGCGCCGCTTTGCGGTTGTGCAGATAGTCGGGATCGAATGCCAGCCCGGAGGGGCCGCTGGCTTCCAGCAGCATTTCGCTGATGGCCTGTGAGATCTCCGTGCCCTTGACCTTGAGCAGCGAAGCTTCGGGGCCGATCTTGCTGCTGGCGCCGTCGGCGACCAGCGACAGCGCCGTCATTTCCAGCGCCATCAGCTCGATTTCTATGTCCGCAACGCGCGCGGCAAACTGCGGGTCCTGCAGCAGCGGCGCGCCGTTGAGCTGCCGGGACAATGCCAGGCGCTTGAGCACCTTGAGTTCGCGCTTGGAGTTGCCTATCGCGGCAATCCCCGTGCGCTCGTGGCCCAGCAGGTACTTGGCATAGGTCCAGCCCTTGTTTTCCTCGCCCACGAGATTGGCCACCGGCACCTTGACGTTGTCGAAGAAGACTTCGTTGACTTCATGCGTCTCGTCCATGGTGATGATCGGGCGCACGCTGATGCCCGGGGTCTTCATGTCGATCAGCAGAAAGGAAATGCCGGTCTGCTTGGTGCCTTCGGTGCTGGTGCGCACCAGGCAGAAGATCCAGTCGGCATGCTGGCCCAGCGTGGTCCAGGTCTTTTGCCCGTTGACGATGTAGAAGTCGCCCTCGCGCACCGCCCGGGTGTTGAGCGAGGCCAGGTCGGAGCCCGCGCCGGGCTCCGAATAGCCCTGGCACCACCAGTCCTCGGCGTGATAGATGCGCGGCAGGTAGTGCTGCTTTTGCTCTTCGCTGGCAAAGCCCAGCAGCACGGGTGCCAGCAGGTTCAGGCCGAATGACAGCGTGGGCGGCGCATAGGCCTTGGCGTATTCCTCGGCCCAGATGTGGCGCTGCATCGCGCTCCAGCCCGTGCCGCCGTACTTGACGGGCCAGCCCGGAGCGATCCAGCCTTTTTCGGCCAGTATCTTGTGCCAGCGCACCGCATCCTCGCGCTTGAGATGGCGGCGGCGGCGGACTTTCTCGCTCAGTTCCGCGGGCAGATGGTCTTGGAAGAACTGCCGGACTTCATCGCGAAAGCGCAGATCTTCTTGCTTGTATTCGAGGTCCATAACGTGCTCCTGGGTGAAAAAAGGGCGAGTCTTCCCCCGGGCATGGCCGCCAGGCCATGCCCTGCTGCAGGGATCAATCAAAAGGATTACTTGGACGGCGCGAGATCGCGGAACTTGCGCCCGCTCGAGGCGAGCTCTTCAAGCAGCTTGGCGGGCTTGAACTGCGCGCCCAGCTGCTGCTCGAACTGCTGCATGCGCGCCAGCACCTTGTCGAGTCCGATCTGGTCGGCGTAGAACATGGGCCCGCCGCGGTAGATGGGCCAGCCATAGCCGTTGACCCAGACCACGTCGATGTCGGAGGCGCGCAGCGCCATGCCTTCCTCGAGAATCTTCGCGCCTTCGTTGATCATGGGATAGATGCAGCGCTCGAGGATCTCCTCGTCGCTGACTTCGCGCGAGGCGAACCCCTTTTTCCTGGCGAAGTCGGCAATCGTCTGCTCGACCAGGCGCGACGGCACGGCAGTGCGCTTTTCGTCGTAGTCATAGAAACCGGCGCCCGACTTCTGTCCGCGGCGGTCCATTTCGCACAGCACTTCGCGCAGGGTCGAGGAGCTTGATTTCTCCTTGCTCCAGCCCAGGTCCAGGCCGGCGAGATCGCTCATGGCAAACGGTCCCATGGGAAAGCCGAACTGATAGAGCACGCGGTCCACGGCCCAGGGCATGGCGCCTTCCATGATCAAGGCATTGGCCTCGCGCTGGCGCTGGGCCAGGATACGGTTGCCGACAAAGCCCGGGCAAACGCCCACCAGCACCGCCACCTTGCCTATCCTTTTGGCCAGCTGCATGGAGGTGGCGATGACGGCGTCGCTGGTGTGCCGGCCGCGCACCACCTCGAGCAGCTTCATCACATTTGCCGGCGAGAAGAAATGCAGTCCTATCACCGACTCGGGGCGCGTGGTGGCCGAAGCAATCTCGTCGAGGTCCAGCGCCGAGGTGTTCGACGCCAGGATGGCGCCGGCCTTGCACGTCTGGTCCAGGCGCCGGAAGATGTCCTTCTTCACGTCCATGTTCTCGAACACGGCTTCGATCACCAGGTCGACTTCAGCCAGCTGCTGCATGTCCAGCGAGCCGCTGAGCAGCGCCATGCGCTGCTCGATGTCCGCGGCCTGCAGCCGGCCTTTCTTTGCCGTGTTTTCGTAGTTGCCGCGTATGGTCTTGAGCCCCCGGTCCAGCGCTTCCTGGCGCGTTTCCACGATATGCACCGGAATGCCGGCGTTGAGGAAGTTCATTGCAATGCCCGCGCCCATGGTGCC
>JBBKVU010000133.1:0-8284 GCA_037968595.1 Comamonas sp. | reverse complement strand
ATGGCCGCCGGCGTGATGCTCGGCGGCGTGCTGCAACTTGCGGTGCAGCTGCCCGCGCTGCGCCGCCTGGGCCTGCTGCCGCGCATAGGCCTGCGCTGGAGCACGGTGCATGCGGCCTGGCAGGAGGCGGGCAGCTGCACCGCAAGTTGCAGCTCGCCGCCGAGCATCACGCCGGCGGCCATGGCATAGATGGGCTCGATGCCATGCGCGGCAAAGCGCGGCGCGCCAATCAGCGCCGCGCCTATCATGCTGACATTGAGCAGCACCGGCGTGGCCGCGGGCACGACGAAACGCTTCCAGGTGTTGAGCACGCCGGCCGACAGCGCGACCAGCGACATGAAACCGATGTACGGGAACATCCAGCGCGTCATCAGCACGGCGGCATCGTAGCTGGCGCCATTTTGCTGCAGGCCGCTGGCCAGCAGCCAGACCAGCAGCGGCGCGCCCAGCACACCCAGCACGCAGGTCAGCACCAGCGCCCAGGTCAGCACCGTCGCCACATTGGCAATCAGGAGGCGCGTCGCTTCGTCGCCCTCCTTTGCCTTGGTCGCGGCCAGCACCGGCACAAAGGCCTGGCTGAACGCCCCTTCGGCGAACAGGCGCCGGAACAGGTTGGGTATGCGGAAGGCGACGTTGAAAGCGTCGGTCAGCGCGTTGGCGCCGAACATGGAGGCCATGAGCAGGTCGCGCAGCAGCCCGGTGACCCGGGAGGCAAGCGTGAGCAGCGAGACAGTGGAGGCGGCTTTGAGCAATGACACCCGCGCAGTGTATGCCTTGCGCGGGCTTGCGGCGTGCATATTCACCCCGGCCCGCAACAAGTGATACAATCGCCGGCTTCGCTGACATCATCCTCAGACACTAGGAATTTGAATCATGGCATCTGCTAAACCCAAGAAAAAGAACCCCCGCCTGGCATCCGGCCGCAAGCGCGCCCGCCAGAACGTCGTCCTGAACGCCGCGAACACCTCGCTGCGCTCGAAGTACCGTACCGCTGTCAAGAACGTCGAAAAGGCTGTTCTGGCTGGCGACAAGACCAAGGCATCCGAACTGTTTGCCAAGGCACAATCCGTGCTGGATACCATTGCCGACAAGGGTATCTTCCACAAGAACAAGGCTGCTCGCGATAAGAGCCGTCTGTCCGCCAAGGTCAAGGCCCTGGCACTGGCCGCCTAATCCACATTTAGGCAATCGCACGGATGGCGCAAGCCATCTGCCGTTTGTAACGGGTGCGCTGTTCGCGAACGTAAAGACCGCCTTAGGGCGGTTTTTTCGTTAGAAAAATAAAAGCACCCCCCTGAGCCGCTTCGCGGCTTCCCCCTCTCATCCTTCGGTGGAGGGGGACGGCAGCCTCGGTGCGGGGCGGCCCTTCCTCGCTGCCCCCCACGCTGGGCCGCGCCAGTTTCCAACGCCGTGCAACATGCCGACCACCGTTCGCCCTGAGCCTGTCCAAGGGTGAACGGCCTGCGCTCAAGTCATGAGGACGGGCCGTTCATGGTTCGACAAGCTCACCACGAACGGGTCACAGTTTTGCCGCCGTTTGCCAAAATCGACCACCTTCTAAGTCATTGATTTATTTGACAAAAAAGCTGTTTCTAGAGAGCTTGCCTCGGCGGCCCCGTCGAAGGGTGAACGTCCTGCCCTCAAAAACCCATAAAAAAGCCGGCACAAGGCCGGCCTGGTCGGATACCTGGGCAGCACGACTAGGCGCGGCCGGCGGAGGCCTTGGGCGGCGGGTCCGGCAGCAGGCAGGCTTCGGCGATCTGGAGGTTGTTGTCCTTGGCGAAATTGATCACAAAATCCCAGGCCATGGGTTCGTGTTCACGCAGGTCGGCATGCAGCACCACGCACTTCGTGCCGTTGAGCGTGGTGGGAATGCACCAGGGCGAATAGCTCAGATGGCTGCCGGAATAGGCCCCCCCAGGGCGGAACTGGCTCATGACGCCGGCCAGGCGCTCTGCCCAGTCGCTGGGCCTGAAGGTTTTTCCATCCCGGGTCGTGCCCTGGATGAACAGTTCTTGTGAGTTGGGGGAGACCATCGATATCGTTGTGCAAAGTGATGTGACCACAGCGGGATCACCGCCGGCAGGTCAATGGAAGATTCTAACTCTTATACAAGAGTTAAGCTGAGCAACCGAGCGGCCCATGGGCTCATTGCACGGCTGTAATGCGTATTCCTCAATTTTCATCCTGTCCGGGCCATCTAAAATTGTAGTTCGCTCAACCCGGGCATGGATGCAATGTCCATGCCACCCCCGCATTCTTGGGAGATTTTTGCAATGACCGCTTTCATTGAGGCAGCCTCGCCCCACGTGATGAACACCTATGGCCGCGTCCCGATCGCTCTGGAACGAGGCCAAGGCTGCCGCGTCTGGGACGTGAACGGCAAGGAGTACCTCGATGCGCTCGGCGGTATTGCCGTGAACACGCTGGGCCACAACCATCCGCGCCTGGTGCCCGCGCTGCAGCAGCAGCTCACCCGGCTGATCCACACCTCGAACTACTACCATGTGCCCGGCCAGGAAACACTGGCCAAGCTGCTGGTCGAGCGTTCGGCAATGACCAACGTGTTTTTCTGCAACACCGGCCTCGAAGCCAACGAGGCCGCGATCAAGATCGCGCGCAAGTTCGGCGTCGACCAGGGCATTGCCCGGCCCGAGATCGTGGTCTATGACCATGCCTTCCACGGCCGCTCCATCGCCACCATGACCGCCACCGGCAATCCCAAGGTGCGCGAAGGCTTCGGCCCGCTGCTGGACGGCTTCATCCGCGTCGCGCCCAACGACTACGAGGGCCTGCTGGCCGCGACCGAAGGCAATGCCAACATCACGGCCGTGCTGATGGAGCCCATCCAGGGCGAAGGCGGCCTGCATCCCATGCGCGCCGAATATCTGAAGCAGGTGCGCGCGCTGTGCGACGCGCGCGGCTGGCTGCTGATTCTTGACGAAGTGCAGGCCGGCATGGGCCGCACCGGCAAGTGGTTTGCCCACCAGTGGGCCGGCATCGTGCCCGACGTGATGACGCTGGCCAAGGGCCTGGGCTCGGGCGTGCCGATTGGCGCCGTCGTCGCCCATGGCAAGGCCGCCAGCGTGCTGCAGCCCGGCAACCACGGCTCGACGTTTGGCGGCAACCCGCTGGCCATGTGCGCGGGCATAGAGACCATACGCATCATGGAAGAAGACGGCCTGCTCGCGCATGCCGCCAGCGTGGGCGAATACCTGCGCGCCGCGCTGCGCGCCCAGCTGGGCACGCTCGAGGGCGTGGTCGACATCCGCGGCCAGGGCCTGATGATTGGCGTCGAGCTGTCCAAGCCCTGCGGCCAGCTGATTGGCCAGGCGGCCGCGGCCGGCCTGCTGCTGAGCGTCACCGCCGACACCGTGATCCGTCTCGTGCCGCCGCTGATCCTGACCGAGGCCGAAGCCGACGAAATCGTGGCCAAACTGCTGCCTTTGGTGCAAGCTGTGCTGGCTGCCTAAACTGCAAGGAATGAAGACGTATGAAGCATTACCTCCAATTCAGTGACTTCACCGCCGAGGAATACGCTTATCTGTTCGAACGCGCCGCGCTGATCAAGAAGAAATTCAAGAACTACGAAAAGCACCATACGCTGGGCGACCGCACGCTGGCCATGATCTTCGAGAAGGCCAGCACGCGCACGCGCGTCAGCTTCGAAGCCGGCATGTACCAGCTGGGCGGCTCGGTCGTGCACCTGACTTCGAGCGACAGCCAGCTGGGTCGCTCCGAGCCCATTGAGGACAGCGCGCGCGTCATCAGCCGCATGACCGATCTGGTGATGATCCGCACCTTCGGCCAGGAGCGCATCGCGCGCTTTGCCGAATTCTCGCGCGTGCCGGTCATCAACGGCCTGACCAACGAGTTCCACCCCTGCCAGATCCTGGCCGACATCTTCACCTTCATCGAGCACCGCGGCTCGATTCAAGGCAAGACCGTGGCCTGGGTGGGGGACGGCAACAACATGGCCAATACCTGGCTGCAGGCCGCAGACCTGCTGGGCTTCAAGGTGCACCTGAGCACGCCCGGCGGCTATGAAGTCGACGAGCAACTGGCGTTCAACGGCAAGGCCGCGAACCCCGGCAGCTACGCGGTCTTCAAGGACCCACTGGAAGCCTGCGCCGGCGCCGACCTGGTCACGACCGACGTCTGGACCAGCATGGGCTACGAAGCCGAGAACGAAGCGCGCAAGAAGGCCTTTGCCGACTGGTGCGTGGACGCAGAAATGATGGCCGCGGCGCGCTCCGACGCACTGTTCATGCACTGCCTGCCCGCGCACCGCGGCGAGGAAGTCGAAGCCGAGATCATCGACGGACCGCAGTCCGTGGTCTGGGAGGAAGCCGAGAACCGCATGCATGTGCAGAAGGCGTTGATGGAGTACTTGCTGCTTGGCAAACAGATAGGCTGATTCGCAGTCGGCCTTTCATCCTTCGACAGGCTCAGGACGAACGCATAAGACCGTTCGGGCTGAGCCTGTCGAAGTGCGTTTTGCGGGCCTATTTACCATTCCCCCACTGCCCCCGCGCGCGCAGAAAGATCCCGGCCATGGCCTCCTTCAAAGAAATACAGCAACGCGAGACCGGCCTGCAGCAGCACCTGAGCGGCGCGCAGATCGTGATGATCGCGATTGGCGGCGCCATAGGCACGGGCCTGTTCATGGGCAGCGCGTTTGCCATCGGCTTTGCCGGCCCCAGCGTGCTGCTGAGCTATGCGATAGGCGCGCTGATCGCGCTGCTGCTCATGGGCTGCCTGGCCGAGATGACCGTCGCCCACCCCACTTCAGGCTCGTTTGGCGCCTATGCCGAACACTACATCGCGCCCTGGGCCGGCTTTCTCGTGCGCTATGCCTATTGGGCCGCCGTGGTGCTGGCCGTGGGCATGGAAGTCACGGCCGTGGGCCTGTACATGGGCTACTGGTTTCCCGACTCGCCGCGCTGGCTCTGGGTCGCGGTCTTCTCGGCCGCGCTGGTGGCCGTGAACGCCTCCAGCGTCAAGGCCTTCGGTCAGGTCGAGTATGTTTTCTCGATGATCAAGATCGTCGCCATCGTGGCCTTCATCCTGATCGGCGCCTATGTGGTGTTTGGCGCCCAGCGCCCCGACATCGGCTTTCACCATTACACCGCGCAAGGCGGCTTCTTTCCCAACGGCCTGTGGGGCACCTGGGTCGGCGTGATTGTCGCGACCTTCAGCTATCTGAGCCTGGAGGCGATCGCCGTCGCCGCGGGCGAAGCCCAGGATCCGCAAAAGGCCATCACCAGCGCGTTTCGCACCACGGTGCTGCGCCTGGTGCTGTTCTATCTGCTGACGCTGGCGCTGATGCTGGCCATCGTGCCCTGGCAGTCGGCGGGCACCGACAGGAGCCCGTTCGTGCAGGTGATGGAAATCATCGGCCTTCCCGGCGCCGCCCATGTGCTGAACTTCGTGGTGCTGGTGGCCGCGCTGTCGGCAATGAACAGCCAGCTGTACGTGACCTCACGCATGATGTTCAGCCTGTCGCGCGGCGGCTATGCGCCCGCGGCGCTGGGCCGCCTCAACGCGCGCGGCGTGCCCACGCGCGCCATTGCGGTGTCCTGCGCGGGCATTGCCGTGGCGATGGTGCTCAATGTCTGGCAGCCCGACAAGTCCCTGGTCTGGATGATGTCGATTGCCATGTTCGGCGCGATGTTCACCTGGTTCATGGTGTTTGTCACCCACCTGTTTTTCCGCGCGCGCTGGAAATCCGAAGGCAGCCGGCCGCTGGCGTTTCGCATGTGGGGCTTCCCGGTGCTGACGCTGCTGGGCGCGGCGCTGATGCTGGGCGTGCTGGTGACGACCTACTTCACCGAGGAATTCCACCTGACGCTGCTGACCGGCGTGCCTTTCCTGGGCGTGCTGCTGCTGGTCTACGCGCTGTGGTTCCGGCGCCGCTGAGCGCGCGGGCGGCACGCAGCGGTTTACAGTGGAGTGACCATGCCACAGCAACTCTGGGACATCTCCCCTCCTATTCACGACGCCAGCCCGGTGTTTCCTGGCGACACGCCCTACAGCCAGCAATGGTGCGCGACGATCTCGCCCCAATGCCCGGTCAATGTCAGCGCCATCACGCTGTCGCCGCATGTCGGCGCCCACGCCGATGCGCCGCTGCATTACGCGCCCGACGGCGCAGCCATAGGCGCGCTCGACCTCGACACCTTTCTGGGACCGTGCCGCGTGATCCACGCGATTGCCCGAGGCCCGCTGCTGCTGTGGCAGCACCTGGAACATGCGATCACGCCTGATCTGCCGGCGCGCGTGCTGGTGCGCACCTACGCCCAGGCGCCCGCGGGCTGGGACGGCGGTCTCGCGGCCTATGCACCCGAGACCGTCGAGCGCCTGGCCGATCTGGGCGTGCGGCTGATAGGCATAGACACCGCCAGCATAGATCCCGCCAGCAGCAAGACGCTGGACAGCCACCAGGTGATACGCCGGCGCGGCCTGCGCGTGCTGGAAAACCTGGTGCTGGACGCCGTGCCCGAGGGCGACTACGAACTGATCGCGCTGCCGCTCAAGCTGATGCAAGCCGATGCCTCGCCGGTGCGCGCCGTGCTGCGCGCGCTATGCTAAAACACCCCCTGAGGCGCTACGCGCCTTCCCCCTCTCATCCTGCGGTGGAGGGAGGCGCCCGGCTAGGGACGGCAGCCTCGGTGCGGGGCGGCCCTTCCTCGCTGCCCCTCGCCTGGCGTACGCCAGTTTCATGAGGTGTGAGTAGCGCGATCGCCATGATGAAATGATGGAGCAAACACCACCAATGACAATCACCTTGCAAGACTGCCGCGAACGCGACGCCCAGGACCCGCTGCGCGCGCAGCGCGCGCATTTCACGCTGCCCGCGGGCCAGATCTATCTCGACGGCAACTCGCTGGGCGTGGCGCCCACGGCGGCGGCGGCGCGCGTGGCGCAGGTCGTGCAGCAGGAGTGGGCACAGGACCTGATCACCTCCTGGAACAAGGCCGGCTGGGTCGATCTGCCCATGCGCCTGGGCAACCAGTTCGCTCCCTGGCTGGGCGCGCGCGCCGACGAAGTGGTGTTCACCGACACCACCTCGATCAACCTCTTCAAGGTGCTGACGGCCGCGGCGCGCATCGCGGCCGAGGACGGCCCGGCGCGCAGGAAGCTGCTGACCGAGCGCAGCAACTTCCCCACCGACCTGTACATTGCCGAGTCCATCTGCGCGCAGCACGGACTGCAGCTGGTGCTGCTCGAGCCCGAGGAAATCCTGGGCGCGCTTGACGACGACGCGGCCATCCTGCTGCTGACCCATGTGAACTACCGCACGGGCGCGATGCACGATATGGCGGCCATCACGGCCGCGGCCCATGCGCACCGCATCCTCTGCGTCTGGGATCTGTGCCACAGCGCGGGCGCCGTGCCCATAGATCTGCACGCCGCCGATGCCGACTTCGCCGTGGGCTGCGGCTACAAGTACCTCAACGGCGGCCCGGGCGCGCCGGCCTTTGTCTGGGCCCATCCGCGCGTCGTCAACCGCAGCGCCCAGCCGCTTGCGGGCTGGTTCGGGCACACCGCGCCGTTCCAGTTCACACCCCACTACACTCCCGCCGATGGCATTCGCCGCTACCTGTGCGGCACCCAGCCCATCATCAGCCTGTCGGCGCTGCAATGCGGGCTGGACGTGTTCAGCGCCAGCGAGGCACTGGGCGGCATGCAGGCGCTGCGCGCCAAGTCGCTGGCCCTGACCGACCTGTTCATTGCGCTGGTCGAGTCGCGCTGCCAGGGCCATGGGCTGGAGCTGGCGACGCCGCGCGACCATGCCAAGCGCGGCTCGCAGGTCTGCCTGGCGCGCGCCGAAGGCCTGGGCGCAGACCAGGGAGTCAACGGCCAGGGCAGCGGCGCCTACGCCATTGTCCAGGCGCTGATCGCGCGCGGCGTGATCGGCGATTTCCGCCAGGGCGACGGCGGCGTGGGCGTTCACAAGGACATACTGCGCTTCGGCTTCACGCCGCTGTATGTGGGTTTCGAGGATGTGTGGAACGCGGTCGAACAGCTGCGCCAGGTGCTGGAAACCGGCGAATGGAAAAGCCCCGAATTCCATCAGCGTAACGCAGTGACCTAGGCATTCACCGCCTGCATGGCCCACAGGTGCGCGCCGACCAGCGCGCGCCAGGGCGCGAACGGCGCAAGCCAGGCCTGGGCGCGCGCCTGATCGACATCGGCCTGCAACAGCTGCCCGATGCCGATCAGGCGCGCGCCCAGGCCTGGCTTGCGCCGTTCGCGCCCTGGCGCGCGCTGGTCGGCGCGC
>JBBKVU010000132.1:0-8059 GCA_037968595.1 Comamonas sp. | reverse complement strand
ATGCCAAGCCCGACCGAACCGCTGGCATTGCTTTGCTTGCCCTCGAAACGGCTGGTGTCCTGCAGGCTTTCAATCGTCAGAGCACCGCCCACGCGCCCCATCACTTTCTGGGCGCTGACGACGGCCTCGCGCATCAGCATGTCGCCGCCCGCATGGAAGTCCACGCCCTCGCCGCCGGTGACCCGGGTTTTGCTGTGGATCCGTTCTTCGCTTTGGCTGCGGCCCTTGCCCTTGCTGCCGCTGGCGCTGAAGGCGGGACCGGCGGCGCCGAGCGCCATGCCGACTCCCGCGCTGCGGCTGCTGTTGCTGCTCGATTCGCTGTAGCTGCCCGGCGTGGTCAGCAAGTCGATGCGGTTGTCGGATATCAGCGTTGCCTTCTTGCCCGCATGGACCTGGCTGTCCTGGATCAGGAGATTGCTTTGCTTGCCGGCGCCAGTGGCTTCCAGGCTCGCATTGCCGCCGGCCACCACCTGGCTCTGGCGCAAGCTGCTGCGGGTCCAGGAGCGTTCGCTTTGGCTCTTGCTGCTGCCCAGCGAAAGGTTGAGGCCCAGGTTCAGGCCTTTGCCCGTGGCCAGCCCATGGAGCAGGTCCTGCTGGGTATAGATGTTGAGCGCGGCCGCGCCCGCGGCCAGCGCCTGCATGCGGCTGTCGCTGGTCCTGCCGGCCGCATCGGCAAGGTGGGAGGCGGTCTGCGCAATGCCTATTACAGGCGACGACAGCGAGACGGTCAGGCCGCTTTGCCTGGATTGACTGCGTGTCGTGCCTTGCTCGGTCTCGGGAGTCCCGGTGATCTTGATGTCCTTGGCCTTCACCTTGACATCGCCGGCAGGCGCGAACAGGTCGCTGCCGATCTGGCGATAGGCATTGCCCGCAATGATTTCGACATTGCCCTGGATGCTGCCCACAGTGGAGGGCGCGCTGGCGGTGCGTGTCAGGCGCTGATCCGTGCTCTGGCTTTGGCTGCCTATCGTGACGCCCAGTCCGCCGCTGCCGAACACTCCGCTGCGCTTGCTTTGGTGGTGGCTTTGATGACTGGAAGTTTCGGGCGCGGCAAGAATGCTCACACTGCCTTTGGCGTCCAGTCTGGTACCGGTGTCCGAAAGCACATTGCTGGCGATCAGGGCGATGTCCTGGCCGGCCTTGATGTCTACCGTCTTGCCGCCGAAGTGGCTGGCCTGCGTGCCGGTGGCCTCGACCTGGTGGCTGTAGGTCGTGCTGCTGGAGCCCAGAAATCCCGAGCGTTGGCGCAAATAGGCGTCATCGAGCGCGCGTGTGGTCTGGCCTGCCGTGATGTTCACGTTGCGCTGCGCACTGACCAGCAGCTCCCCGGCACTCTGCACCTGTGCAGCGCGCGCGTTGATGTCGTTGCGCGCCAGCAGCTGGGTCAGGCCCTGCGTGTGGATTTCCGTTCCCACCTCCTTGCCGCCGCGCACAAACAGGTGGTTTTTCGGGTTCCACGTCACGCCCACGTCATGGGTGGTGGCGACCGTGCCTAGATGGATATCGCGCTCTGCGTCAATGAGCGTGGCGCTGTCCTTGACGGCGTTTGCCAGCTGCACTCCGCGCAGGCGGATGTCCCTGCCCGCGTACAGTGTCAAGCCTGACGCGGCAGGGTTGTCCTGCGCGCCTGGACCGGTGACGGTTGCCGCGGCAGGCGTGTTGCCCTGGTCGGGCAAAAGCGCAAATGCCGCGACCCTGTCGACCACGGTGCGCTTGCCGTCCGCCGAACTGCGCGTGCTCGAGGCGGCGTTGATATCGCGTTCGGCGTGCGCCAGCAGGGCTTCGGTGGCCGAGATGGTTCCGCCCTCCACATTGATGTCGCGCTTGGCATGCAAGCCAACCACCTTGCCCGTGATGTTTCCGGCCACGTTGTTGATGTCATGCGCGGCGATTTTCACCAGCTTGCGGCCGGCAATGGCGGCGCTGTTGTGTGCATCCTGATCGGTGTCAAAGACAATCACGTTGGCGCTGATCAGACCGCCCTGGACATCGAGGTCGCCGGGTCTGGCGACCACATAGACCTTGGGCACCAAGACCTTTTGCACCGCGCCATCGGGCAGGGTCACGTTCTGCTCGACCAGCCAGACCATGTCGCTGGTGAGCTTGGCCATCTGCGCGGCGCTGAGCGCCACGCCGGGGCGCAGGCCGTGGGCCTTGGCGAAGGTCGTGCCGCTGTGCAGCAGTGCCTGGTATTGCGCGTCATTGCTGCGGTAATCGCCAAGAAAGCGCCGGCCCGTGAGCTGGCCCACCTGTCGCTGCACCAGTTGCTGCTCGTAGAAACCGTCACCCAGGCGCTTTTGCAGCCTTTCCCGGTATGGCGTATCGCCCCGGTGGGGCTGGCCGATGATTTCCCGCTCCGGGAACTGCTCAGCCTGAGGCGGTTCCTGCAGGCTTTCTGCCGGGGAGGCCGGTGCCGGGCCCAGCGCATCGAGCAACTGTTCCGAGGATGTCCAGGGCTGGCCGCGCGTGAAGGCCGGATCGGTCTCTATCAGAGGCTGGTTGGCGCTGGCCGGGTGCAGGGCATACAGACTGCTTTGGGGCAGGGCTTCGCCGGGTTCCAGGGTGCGGGCCAGCAGACCGGAGTCCGTGCCGTGCTCGCGTATGGCAGCGGCCGGAGGCAGGGCGTGTTGGCCGCTGTTGGTGTTGGCGTCAAGGGCGGTGGCCGGCCCGCGTGGATGGTGCTGCTTGAACACCACGGTGGGAAGCTCGAACGTGGTCTCCGCGGTTGAAGCGTAGGGTTGGCTGGCCGAGGAATACAGGCTCTGGTGACCATGGCCCCCGCCGTGGAACTTCCACGTGTAGCGTATGGCACGGCCCTCGGTCAGCGTTCTCTGCTTTCCTTTCGTGGCCTGATTGTTGGGCGTTTTCCCATGGATGAAGCCCGCCGCGATGACGGAGGAGTCGACATTGTTCAATTGGCTGTCGGCGAGATCCAGATTGCCGCCGGCTTCAATGCGTGCGCTTTTCGTCTGTGTGACTCGGTCCCGGTGAATGGTTTGGGTGACGTCGAAAATCCTGGTGTAGATGCGCGCGCTGTCGAGCGTCTGATTGTTTTTCTCCACAACCTTCAAAATGGCTTGGTGGAGCTGATCGGCGGCCTTGATGGACTCGCCATAGGCGGTCCATGCCGCATCGAACGCCTTTCTGCGTGCTTCGTCCTGCCATTCAATGCGGCCCGCGTCGTTGACGAGGGCGCCATATTCCGCGGGCGAGGGCGCGGTGGTGGTGTAGTTTTTCGGCAGCGCAATGCCGTATTCGGCAAAGCGCGCAGAGCCCACGGGCTCCAGCTGGAGATGAACATCCTTGGGGAAATCATCGCCATATTTGCTGGACGTTTCCGTGACGATCAGCGCCGCAGGCAGGGTGCCGAGGAACTTGTCGGGATGGACCGGCTTGAACATCCGCCCGTCTGATCGAGAGCCGGGAATGCCCGCTTGCGGTTGGAACCCTCCCTTGTTGGCCGAAAAGGGCACGAATATGCCCGGCTTCACTTCCCTGAAAAGCGCGGCGCTTTCGAGCTCCTTGCCCTCGAGGGCTATCAGGTCTCCCTGGGTCTTGGTCTGCACATCTGCCAGGGGCGCGGTTTCCAAACCTGCATTGAGGTTGTTGACGACCTGCATGTCGAGCTTCATGTTGCCCTGCGCATCGATGAGCGTGCCGATGTTGTCCAGGCGCTGACCCCTTCCCGTGGCATGGCGGTTGGCGTCCAGGCTTGCACCCAGCCGCATGTCGCCCAGGCTTCTGAGCGTGGCCCCATGCGCGTTGACCACCACCGGCACGCCCAGATCCAGATCCCGGCGCGCGGCGATGACCGGCGCGGCGCCGTCGACTTGCTCCGGGCGGTTGGTGAGTTGCTGGGCGGCAATGGACAGATGGTCGCCATAGATGCGGCCGGTACCGGTGTTGTCCACCGTGTGGGCATCGAGCCGGCTGTCCTGGCCGTCGATCAGGCCGCGATTGGCAATGCCCTGGCTTGCCCTCAGTTCCGTGATGTTGTGTCGGGCGCTGATTTCGCCGCCGTGCTGGTTTTCAATCTGCGTACCTGTGACCTGCGTGCCCCTGCCTCCCAGCAGCTGTCCCTGGTTGATCACGCGTCCTGAGGCTTCAACCTTCAGCCGGCCGTTGGCCGCCGTTGCGCCCAGGTGTATGAGGTCCCGGGACAGGTTCAGCGTCAGATCGCCCAGCGCATCCAGGCGCCCGGCACCCGTGATGGCCTGATTGCGCACCGCCAGGATGTTGGCGGAGAACAGCTTGCCGCCCTGGTTGGCCAGGGTCTGTGTGGCGGTGTCGGGCGCCATGCCCTGCGCCACGCCGGCATCGTGCACCAACAGCGCATTGCCGGCCTGCACCAGGCCCTGGCTGTTGTCGACCAGCCCACGGCTTTGAATCAGCAGATCCTGCTGGGCGTCCATGGTTGCGCCGGTGTTGTTGACGCTGCCCGCCGCGGCATGCAGCGCCAGGTTGCCACTGGACTGAATCAGTCCGCCGGCGCTGTTGTCCACGCCCGCGCCGCTGGTGATGTGCAGCAGGCCCGGCGTGCCTGTGGTCTGCAGGGTGCCGCCCCTGTTGTCCAATGCACCGCTGTCGATGTGCAGACCCTGCGCCGCGGCAATCCGCGCCTGCTGGTTGTTAAGCGCCTGCGTGGCGGTCAGTTGCACGCTGCCGCCATGGCTCAGCAAGTGGGCGCCGCGGGTGTTTTCCAGCTTGTGTGCCTTGAGGGTCAGGTTGCCGCCAGCGCTGAGCGTGCCGGCATCATTCGTCAACGTGCGGGCCTCTGCGGACAAGGATTGCGCGCCATGCAAGGCGCCGCCGGTGTTGTCTATATGGTGCGCGACCAGGCGCAGATCGGAGGCGACGAAAAGCGAGCCTTGGGCGTTGAGCACGGAAGTCTGCGCTCCACTCAGACGCTGTAGCTGCAGCGCGCCCTTGCGGTTGTCGAGCAGGCCTTCGCTGTGCAGTTCGCGCAGATTCGCGGCGCCGCGGTTGACAAAGGAGGTGACGGCTTTGACGTCGGTCATTCCGTTGGCCAGCAACTGGCCGGTGTTGACCAGGCGCTGCGACAGGTGAATCCGGCCGTGGCGCGGCACCGCTGCTTCCACTTGCTGCGCCTGGGGTGCAGCGCCATCCACGGCAGCGGCCTGAGGCGCCGACACGCCCAGCACGGCTTTTTCGCCCTGGTTGGACACCGCCAGGCTGCTGATCTCCAGCAACTGCGGGCCGGTCTGGAGGACCTGGCCGGCGTTGTCCAGGGACGCTGCGCTGAGGTCCAGGCGACGGGCGACCAGCGTGCCGGTGTTGGCGATGCCTGGGGCCGATATCTCGAGGTCTGCGACATCCCCTTGGCTCGCCATCACGCCGGAATTGCTCAATTGGCCGTCGACGCTCAGAGTCAGCGAGCCGGACCCGGCCGCCAGCGTGCCCGCATTGCGCACCCCCAGCCCCGCCTCGGTGCCTATCAGCGTGATCTTGTGCGCATACATGCCTCCCAGGTGGGCGACGTCGAGCGCAAACTGCGGTTGGGCCTGGCGGCCGTTGGCGGTGCTGGACTGCACCTGGCCGTCCGCCGAGAGTTCATTGATGCCGCTGGCCATGCGCAGGTCCTGGGCCCAGACGCCGGCATTGAGCGTGATCGCACGCGCCAGCACCTGGGCGTAGTTGGCCTGGCCTGTATCCAGCCCCTGGCCTTCGACATGAATGGCCCCGCCGCGCACGCTGAAGCCGTCGAGGCTGCCTTGGGCGCCATAGCGCGGCATACCCGTGGTCAAGGTCAGGCCCGAGGCATTGATCAGCGACATTCCGTTCACCACCAGCCCCGAGGGGTTGGCAATGATGACGTCCGCGCGCTGGCCCGCGACTTCCAGCGTGCCCGCGAGCCGCGATTGAGCCGCCGACTGGACTTCGTTGACGATCACGCGGGCACTGCCGTTTGCCAGCCAGGGATTGGCCTGTACCCAGCCACCGATCTGGCTTTGCACGGCTGTGCGGCTGTTGTTCAGAATGGCGCCGCGCTCGCCCTGCTGGCCGATGTCGAATTGCCGGTAACGATTGCGGCTCACGCCGGCTGCCGAGGGCGTCTGGATCTGCACGCTCGGCGTGCCATTGGCCGAGTTCAGCACCATGGGCCGTTCCTGGCCTGGTGCCGAGGGGTCGACAATGATCTGTGCCAGCGCAGTCGGCGCGGCAAGCAGCAGGGCCAGAGCGCCCGCGAGAGGTGAAATTGCCCGCACCCCCGGCGCGCCCGGGCCGCCGCTGGCGCTCTCCCGCACGGCCATCCACCGGCTGCGTTCCCGGTCGAAGATGATGCGGTAAAGATGCTGGTTCATGGCCGCTCCTCACAATCCCAGGCACCATGCTGAACGTGCGCAGGACGGCCGTGATTCAGCCGCGCGCCGGTTTTTGGATAGGCGCGGCAATCAATGCCATGCCGGAAAACTCGCGCACGAAACCGGGCCATGCAGGGCGCGCGAATTGTGAACAATTCCATTTGGGGCGCCGGGTTGTCGGGCAAGGGCTTGGTCCACGCGGTTTTGCGCATACGATGCCGCTGAAGATCTTTTTTGTTGAATCGTGCGCCGGCCCGTTGGGCAGGGCGTGAAGGAACCGCACCATGAATTCCTCGAACTCCTTGACCAACGAACTACTGGGCCAGCTCCAGGGCGCGCCCATGCAAAGCATGGCGCAGCAGCTGGGCATGGGCCCGGCGGAGACCGAGCAGGCCGTGGGCACGGCCCTGCCCATGCTTCTGGGCGCGCTCGGCAACAATGCCACCCAGCCCCAGGGCGCCATGGATCTGTTTGGCGCGCTGCAGCGCGACCATGCGGGCGCGGCTGCGGGCAACGGCCTGGGTGACATGCTGGGCGGAATGCTCGGGGGGCTGCTCGGCGGCGGAGCGGGCCAGGCGCAGTCGCCCGACGGCGCGTCCATCCTGGGTCATATCTTCGGCGGCAAGCAGCAGCAGGCGGAAACCGGTCTGGCCCAGGCCACGGGTCTGGGCGCCAATGCCGGCCAACTGCTGCAGATCCTCGCGCCCATCGTGATGGCGTTTCTCGCCAAGCGCGTACAGGCCGGCGGCCTCGATGCCGGCGGCCTGGGCCAGGTGCTGGGCCAGGAAAAAGCCCAGGTCCAGCAGCAGGGCGGGGCCGCAGGCGACTTGCTTTCCGGCCTGCTGGACCAGAACGGCGACGGCAAGCTCGACGTGGGCGACCTGTTCAAGCTGGGTGCAGGCTTTCTCGGCGGCCGGCGCTGAGCGCCTGGCCTGAAGGCCCGACGATTGTTCGGCTGCTTGACAGGCAAACGGGCACCAGCGCCAGGGCGTGACGTTTCTTTTTTCGTCGCATCCGCTTTTGCTTATTGCATTGCCGCGCGGCTGCGCCGACACTGGTCATGCTTGTTCGACTTCAGGAGCCGGGTATGACGACTGTTGCAGACATCCTGCGGGCCAAGGGGAGCGCCGAAGTGCATTCCGTGGGCCCCGAAGATTCCATGCTCGAGGCATTGCAGCGCATGGCCGAACACCGCATCGGTGCGTTGATGGTTTTGGACGGCGCCCAGTCCGGCCATATTGCCGGCATCGTCACCGAGCGCGACTATGCGCGCAAGATCGTGCTGCAGGGACGTAATTCGGCCACCACGCCGGTGCGCGAGGTGATGACGGCGGCGGTGCATTGCGTCGATACCGCGCAGACCTGCGAGGAATGCATGGCGCTGATGACGCGCCAGCGCATACGCCACCTGCCGGTGCTCGATGCACAGAATCAGTTGATCGGACTGGTGTCGATCGGCGATCTGGTCAAGGCCATCATTTCCGAGCAGCAGTTCACCATCGACCAGCTCGAGCACTACATTTCCGGCCAGCGCGGCTGAGTGCGGGCGCCGCAGGGCCTTTTGCGCGCGCTGGCGCGCGACGGCCCCAAGGGGTTCTACACTTCAGCCCATGAGCTTGCTGATACTGGGTATTGAATCTTCGTGCGATGAAACCGGCGTGGCTTTGGTGCGCCTGCCGGAAGACGGGGCCGTGCCCACGCTGCTGTCGCACGCCTTGCACAGCCAGATCGAGATG
>JBBKVU010000131.1:0-7555 GCA_037968595.1 Comamonas sp. | reverse complement strand
GGTGGTGGAGAAGACGGGCCTGTACAGCTTCTTCGTGATGTTCACCATCGGCATCACCAAGGGCCGCTGGAACACGCTGTTGACCGCGCTGCAGCCGCGGGCTTGGCCGCGACCTTGGGCGTCTCGGCCACGCAGTCGGCGTAGTAGCGCACCACACCGGCTTCGTCCTCTTCCTCGACCAGGCCGTGGATGTCGGTTTCAAAGCCGGGGCATTCCTTGGCGAAGTCGCGGGCGAACAGCAGATAGTCGACGATCTTCTTGTTGAAGACTTCGCCGGGAATCAAGAGCGGAATGCCCGGTGGGTAGGGCGTGACCAGACCGACCGTGGTGCGGCCTTCGAGGCGGTCGATCTCGACGCGCTCGGTGCGACGCTGGGCGATGTGCGCGTAGGCGTCCGAAGGCTTCATCGACGGCGTGAGATCCGAGAGATACATCTCGGTCGTGAGACGCGCGATGTCGTGCTTGGCGTACATCTGGTGCACGTGCTGGCACAGGTCGCGCAGGCCCATGCGCTCGTACTGCCGGTGCTGCTGGCAGAACTCGGGCAGGATGCGGTACATCGGCTGGTTCTTCTCGTAGTCGTCCTTGAACTGCTGCAAGGCCGTGAGCATGGTGTTCCAGCGGCCCTTGGTGATGCCGATGGTGAACATGATGAAGAACGAGTACAGGCCGGTCTTCTCGACCACCACGCCGTGCTCGGCCAGGTACTTGGTGACGATGGACGCGGGAATGCCGGTCTTGTCGAACGCGCCGTCGAGGTTCAGGCCGGGCGTGACGATGGTCGACTTGATGGGGTCGAGCATGTTGAAGCCATCGGCCAGATCGCCGAAACCATGCCATTTGGCCGAAGCCTTCTTGCCCTTGGCCTTGGACTTGGCGCGGAAGATCCAGTCTTCGGCCGTGCCCAGGCCTTCTTCGATGATGTCGTCCGGGCCCCAGACGGTGAACCACCAGTCGTTCTTGCCGAACTCGTCCTCGACCTTGCGCATCGCGCGGCGGAAGTCCAGCGCTTCGGCCAGGCTTTCCTCGACCAGCGCCGTGCCCGCGGGCGGCTCCATCATTGCCGCGGCCACGTCGCAGCTGGCAATGATGCTGTACTGCGGGCTGGTCGAGGTGTGCATCAGATACGCCTCGTTGAACAGATGGCGGTCGAGCTTTTGCGTCTGCGAATCCTGCACCAGCACATGCGAGGCCTGGCTGATGCCGGCCAGCAGCTTGTGGATGGACTGGGTGGCGTAGACCACCGAATGCTTGGGGCGCGCGCGCTTCTTGCCCATGGCGTGGTAGCTGCCATAGAAGGGGTGGAAGGCCGCGTGCGGTAACCAGGCTTCGTCGAAGTGCAGGTTCTCCACATAGCCGTCGACCATGCTCTTGATGGTCTCGGTGTTGTAGAGCACGCCGTCGTAGGTCGACTGCGTGAGCGTCAGCACGCGCGGCTTCACGGCCTTGGCATCGACGCCCTGCAGCAGCGGGTTGGCGGCGATCTTGGCCTGAATGGTCTCGGGCGCGAATTCGTTTTGCGGGATAGGGCCGATGATGCCGAAGTGGTTGCGCGTGGGCTTGAGGAACACCGGAATGGCGCCCGTCATGATGATCGCGTGCAGCACCGACTTGTGGCAGTTGCGGTCGACCACCACCACGTCGCCCGAGGCCACGGTGTGGTGCCAGACGATCTTGTTCGAGGTAGAGGTGCCGTTGGTCACGAAGAAGCAGTGGTCGGCATTGAAGATGCGCGCCGCATTGCGTTCGCTGGCGCCGATGGCGCCGTTGTGGTCCAGCAGCTGGCCCAGTTCCTCGACGGCATTGCAGACGTCGGCGCGCAGCATGTTCTCACCGTAGAACTGGTGGTACATCTGGCCCACGGGGCTCTTGAGGAAGGCCACGCCGCCGGAGTGCCCGGGGCAGTGCCAGCTGTACGAGCCGTCTTCGGCGTAGTCGAGCAGCGCCTTGAAGAACGGCGGCTGCACGCTCTCCAGGTAATTCTTGGCTTCGCGGATGATGTGCTTGGCGACAAATTCGGGGGTGTCCTCGAACATGTGGATGAAGCCATGCAGCTCGCGCAGGATGTCGTTGGGCAGGTGGCGGCTGGTCTTGGTCTCGCCGTGCACGTAGATCGGCACGTCGGCGTTCTTGCGGCGCACTTCCTCGATGAACTTGCGCAGGCTCAGCACGATGGGGTCCAGGCCCGAACCCAGGGTGAACTCTTCATCGTCGATGGAGAGAATGAATGCGCTCGCCCGACTTTGCTGCTGGGCGAATTGCGTCAGGTCGCCGTAACTGGTCACGCCCAGTACTTCGAATCCTTCCGTCTCAATGGCCTGCGCCAGGGCGCGAATGCCCAGGCCTGAGGTATTCTCAGAGCGATAGTCTTCATCTATGATGATGATGGGAAAGCGAAACTTCATGCACAGCCTCCGTTGTGTCGGGCTTAAAAAATCTAAACAGGCGCGAGTGTAAGGAATATCCTTATTGCGCCTGTGAAAGCAGAACCTTATCACCTCATAACTGTGGTGAACTACAAACATTGAATTACACAGGAGCAGGCTACATGGCAAGTTTTACAGTGTGGTGGCTGGTTGCGGGGGCTTTGGTCGCCGCCGAGCTGCTCACGGGCAGTTTCTATTTGCTGATGCTGGCAATCGGTGCCGTGGCGGGCGCCATCGCCGCCCACCTCGGGGCCTCCGAAACCGGGCAGATCGTGTGTGCCGCCCTGGTCGGCACGGCGGCAGTCGTTGCCTGCTATCTGCTGCGCCGGCGCCAGGCGCGCATGCAGCCCGCGGAAAGCGATCGCAGCATGAATCTCGACATCGGTGAATCGGTGCAGGTCGAGAACTGGGCCGCCGACGGCACGGCGCAGGTGCGCTACCGCGGCGCGCAGTGGACCGTGGTGCTGCGCCCCGGCAATGCCCCCACGCCCGGCACCCACCGCGTGGCCGAAGTCATAGGCAATCGCCTGCTGGTGGACAAGCTTTGAACTAACACCTTGGGTGCCAGGGGCTTGGCCATCCAGGCCCGCAGATTTTCTTTGTCAGCGAATTTCAATCACGCCCCATAGGGGAGGGAGACACCATGGAAGTTGCCATCATTCTTCTGGTCATCGCGGCCATTTTCATTGCACGTTCCATCAAGGTCGTGCCCCAGCAGAACGCCTGGGTCAAGGAACGCCTGGGCAAGTACGCCGGCACGCTCACTCCGGGCCTGAACTTCCTGGTGCCGTTTGTCGACCGCGTGGCCTACAAGCACAGCCTCAAGGAAATCCCGCTCGACGTTCCCAGCCAGGTCTGCATCACGCGCGACAACACGCAGCTGCAGGTCGACGGCATCCTGTATTTCCAGGTCACCGACCCGATGCGCGCGAGCTACGGCTCGTCGAACTACATCATGGCCGTGACCCAGCTGGCCCAGACTTCGCTGCGCAGCGTGATCGGCAAGCTCGAACTCGACAAGACCTTCGAGGAGCGCGACATGATCAACGCCCAGGTGGTCTCGGCCATCGACGAGGCAGCGCTCAACTGGGGCGTGAAGGTGCTGCGCTATGAGATCAAGGATTTGACGCCGCCGGCCGAAATCCTGCGCTCCATGCAGGCCCAGATCACCGCCGAGCGCGAAAAGCGCGCGCTGATTGCCGCTTCCGAAGGCCGCCGCCAGGAGCAGATCAACATTGCCACCGGCGAACGCGAAGCCTCGATTGCGCGTTCCGAAGGTGAAAAGCAGGCCGCGATCAACAACGCCCAGGGCGAGGCCGCAGCCATCACCACCGTGGCCGACGCCACCGCCACCGCGCTCGAGCGCATTGCCGAAGCGATTCGCCAGCCCGGCGGCGAGCAGGCCGTGCAGCTGAAGGTCGCCCAGAGCGCCGTCGAAGCCTACGGCAAGGTCGCCGCCGACGCCCAGACCACGCTGATCGTGCCCAGCAACATGACCGAAGTCTCCAGCCTCATCACGTCCGCAATGAAGATGGTGCAGGTCGGCGGCACGCGCAACTAATTTCGCTAAATTTGCACAGTTCGCTTTCAGGCGGCAAAACTGTTGCTACAATTGCGGTCTTCGGAGAGGTGGATGAGTGGCTTAAGTCGCACGCCTGGAAAGCGTGTGTGGGTTTATCCCCACCGCGGGTTCGAATCCCGCCCTCTCCGCCATAACAGTTTCCCGGTGCCAATCGGGAAAGCAAAAAGCCACCTTAGGGTGGCTTTTTTGTTGGCTCCAGACGCTGCGCGCTGGCGGGCCGCTGAGCGATGCCGTCGGATGCCGCTTGGCGAGATCGCCGCTTCCTTGATATTTCCCCCGCCAGCCGCGCCATCCTTGGCTATCATGGAGCCATCGTGCTCGCAGCCCGCTGTGACACGTGCGTGATTTCCGCAGCCCGCTGCTTTTAACTGCGCCACACCATGAACGCCTGTGCTGTCCGCCTGCGTTTTGTCATTGTCGTGCTTGCATGGCTGGCGCAAGCTTTGCTGCCCGTGGTGCATGCAGCGTCCATGCCCGGAACCCGGACTGCAGAAAGATTCTGGTGCGGCGAGCACGCATCGGCCATGGCAGCATTGGCGGTGTTTCCCGCAGAACTGCGCGCGGCGCTGACCGAGGCCGACGCGGCCGCCGCCGCCGCCGAGCATCTCGCGGCTTGTAGCCTGCTGTGCGCCGCCGGCACCGCTGCTGCGCCTCCTGTCGGCTTCGCGCCCGTGATCACGCCGCGCGCCACCGGACCCGAGCCGGTGAGGACGCCATTGAGCCATCCGGCGACGCGCTCGCAAAACCCCAAGCCTCCTGCACAAGCGCCGCCGATGAACGCTTGACGGTCTCTCGTGTGCCTGGCACCAGGCACGCATTGCACTTGCGACGCGTTGCGATCCGGTCCAATGATCAGGAGGTTCACCATGCTGAGAAATACCTGTGCCGTGGCGGCCGTGCTGGCTGCCGTTCCCTGCGCCAGTGCGCAGGCCCAGGACGAGCCTGCGCTGGAGTCGGTGACGATTTCGGCCGAGCGCGAAGGCGATCGCGCGCGCAAGCAGGCGCAGGCCGAACGCGCGCTCACGCCGGGTGGTGTCAGCATCGTCGAAGGCGAAGGTGAAGGCCTGCGCCTGCGCAATGTCACCAGTCTCACGGACACGCTGCGCTATGTGCCCGGCGTCTGGGCCGCGAGCGGCATGACCGGCGACTCGACCTTTCTGTCGATTCGCGGCTCCAACCTCGATGCGACCAACTACGATGGCAATGGCGTGAAACTGTTGATCGACGGCCTGCCCGTGACGGCGGCCGATGGCAACAACCATAACCGCGACGTCGATCCGCTCGCGATGCGGCGCATCATCGTCGCGCGCGGCGCGAATGCGCTGACCTACGGCGCGAGCACGCTGGGCGGCGCGATCGACTTCATCACGCCCACGGCGCTGGATAGCGCGCCCTGGGAGGCAGTCGTCAACGGCGGCAGCCACGGGCAGCGTCAAGGGCGTTTCACCGTGGGCGGTGTCGCGGGAATTTTCGATGCACTGGTCACCGCGGAAGCCAAACGCAGCGACGGTTTCCGTGAGCACCAGCGGCAGCAGCGCCAAGGCCTTTATGCAAACGCCGGGCTGCAACTGGGCGAATCGGTGAGCACGCGTTTCTATGTGACCCACATCGACAACCAGCAGCAGTTGCCGGGCGCGCTCACGCGCGCGCAGTTCGAGGCCAATCCGCGCGCGGCCGAAAGCGCTGCCGTGGCCGGCAACTACCGGCTCAATGTGCGCACCTGGCGCCTGGCCAATCGCACCGTGTGGGATATCGATGCCGACTCCAGTCTCACGGCAGGCATCTCGTACGAGGAGCAAAAGCTCTACCACCCCATCGTCTATGCAGCGCCGTTCTTTTCGCTGTTGATCGACACCACGCAGCGCAATCTGGGCACGACACTGCGCTACCAGCGCCGCATGGGCGAACACGATCTGCTCGCGGGCCTGAACTATGGCCGCACCAGCGTCCAGGGCGGCAACTACAGCTACGTGCCGGGTGGGGCGCAGACGCTCAGCACGGCCGTGGACAACAGCGCCGATAACCTGGAGCTGTTCCTTGTCGATCGCTGGAAGTTCGCTCCGCAATGGACGGCCGTCTACGGCGCGCAAGCGGTGTCTGGCAGCCGCGAGATCCGCAACACCAGCATCGCCACGGGAGCGCTGCGCAATCCCAAGGCCGACTTCGACCGCATCAATCCGCGCCTGGGCGTGATACGCGAGCTGTCGCCCACGACGCAGTTGTTCGCCAACCTGAGCCGGCTCTACGAAGCGCCCACGCTGTATGAGCTCGACGACGATGTGCGCGGCAACAATTCCACCCTGGACGCGATGCGCGGCGTGGTGCTTGAAGTCGGCACGCGCGGCGCGCATGCGTTCGACCGGCACCGCGTGCACTGGGATACGTCCGTCTATTACGGCCGGCTCAACGGCGAGATTCTTTCGCGCGACGACCCGAACGCGCCCGGCACCAGCCTGTCGACCAATGTCGGCAAGACCCTGCATGCGGGTGTCGAGGCGCTGATAGGCGCGAGCTTTGCGCTGGACGGGGTGGGCGTGCATAGGCTTGAGCCGTTGGTCAACATCACGCTGAACCACTTCAAGTTCAACCACGACACGAGCTATGGCAACAACCGCCTGCCGGCCGCGCCGCGCTATGCGATCAGGGGCGAGCTGCTGTACCGGCATGCGAACGGTGTGTTCTTCGGCCCCACGTTCGACGTCATAGGCCGCCGCTTCGCGGACTTCGCGAATACCTATAGCGTGGGCAGCTATGCCTTGTGGGGCTTGCGCGCGGGCTATGCGACGTCGCAGTGGGAGATGTACGCCGAGCTGCGCAATGCAAGCGATCGCAAGTACATCTCGTATTTCAGCGTGCGCGATGTGGCCGCTGCCAACGCCGCGATTCTCACGCCGGGCGAGCCGCGCTCGCTCTATGTGGGCGCGCGGTTCAAGTTCTGAAGCCGCAGGCCTGCCATGCGCGCCGCTGCCGCAGAATCTGCGCTCTATCGCCGGGTCTGGCGCTGGCATTTCTATGCCGGACTGATCTGCCTGCCGTTCCTGGTGCTGATGGCCGCGACGGGCGCGCTTTATCTGTTCAAGGACGCCATCGAGTCGCTGGTCTATTCGCCGCTGCGGGTGGTTGCCGGTACACCCGGCGCCGCGCTCGATGCGCAGACGCTGGTCGCCAAGGCCTTGCAGGCGCGGCCGGGGCAGGCCGTGCGTTTCCTTGCGCCGGCCACGCCTGGCGCGAGCATTGAAGTCGGCATACGCGGTGCCGATGGCACGGCGGGAGTCTATCTCGATCCGGTGACCGGCCGCGTGCTCGGCGAACTGCGTGACGACCGGCGGTTGATGGAAGTCGTCAAGCGCCTGCATTCGCTGGAGATCCTGGGCAAGGTCGCCAACCACGGCGTGGAGATCGTTGCCGGCTGGAGCATCGTGCTGGTTGTTTCGGGGGTGTTTCTCTGGTGGCCGCGTGGCCGGGCGGGCGGCGTGTACAGCGTGCGCGGCCGTCCCGCGCAGCGCACCTGGTGGCGCGACCTGCACGCGGTGATGGGCGCCACCAG
>JBBKVU010000130.1:0-5341 GCA_037968595.1 Comamonas sp. | reverse complement strand
CCCGGTGGCCATGCCCGACGGCAGCGTGCTGGTCGTGGAAATCCAGGGCGGCTGGCTGCTGCGGGTGGGGCCGGAAGGCAGCAAGCAGCGCGTCGCCCAGCTCGGCGGCGGGCCCAATGGCGCGGCGCTGGGGCCCGACGGGCATTGCTATGTATGCAACAACGGCGGCTTCAGCTGGCGCACCGATGCCGGCTTCACGCGGCCCACGGGGCCAGCTGCCGACTATGACGGCGGGGCGATACAGCGCGTCAACCTGGCGACGGGCGCGGTCGAGAACCTCTACATGCAGTGCGATGGCATTCCCCTGCACGGCCCCAACGACCTGGTGTTCGATGGCGCGGGCGGCTTCTGGTTCACCGACTTCGGCAAGACCTATGAGGACCGCATGCTGCGCGGCGCCGTCTATTACGCGCGCACCGACAGGCATGAGATCCGCCGCGTTGCCCACCCGGTGCTCACGCCCAACGGCATAGGCCTGTCGCCCGACGGCCAGACACTGTATATGAGCGAGACCGAAACCAGCCGGCTGTGGTCCTACCCCGTCACCGGCCGCGGCCAGCTGGGCATCGCGCCCTGGCCTTCGCCCAATGGCGGGCGGCTGGTGCATGGCCTGCCGGGCTACCAGCGCTTTGACTCGTTGGCGCTGGAGGAGAGCGGCAACATCTGCGTGGCGACGCTGGTCAACGGCGGCATCAGCGTGTTTTCGCCCGACGGTGAACTGCTCGAGTTCCACGCCGCGCCCGAAGGCTACTGCACCAACATCTGCTTTGGCGGGCCAGACCGCCGCACCGCTTTCATCACCCTGTCTGGCTACGGCCAGTTGTTTGCCGCCGAATGGCCGCGCCCGGGCCTGGCCCTGGCCGGCTGATGTTTCCACCCCGTTTCAAGGAGTCGCCCATGATCACCCGTCGATTTGCGCTGCATGCCGTGGCGACCGCCGTCGCCTTTTGCACTGCGCCGGCCCTGGCCCAGCATGCCTGGCCCGAACGCCCGATACGCATCATCGTGCCGTATGCCGCCGGGCAGGGCGCCGATGTGCTCACCCGCCTGGTCGCGCAGGAGCTGCAAAAGACGCTGGGCCAGCCCATCGTTGTCGAGAACCGCGCGGGCGCGGGCGGCAATATCGGCACGTCGGCCGTGGCCAAGGCGCCGGCCGACGGCTATACCTTTCTGCTGGGAACGAACGCGACCAACGCCGCCAACGAGTTCCTCTATACCGGCCTGGGCTTCAACCCGGCGCGCGATTTCGAGTCGGTGGCAATGATAGGCCTGTTGCCCATGGTCATCAGCACCACACAGGCCGACCTCAAGACCAATGGCATTGCCGAGCTGATTGCGCGCGCCAGGGCCAGGCCCGACACGCTTAACGTGGGCCTGCCCAGCACCACCGCCCAGGTGGTGTTCGCGCAGTTTGTGCAGCAGGCCCAGGCACCGCTGTTTGCCGTCAAGTACAAGGCTTCTGGCCAGTCCATGACCGATGTGCTGGGCGGGCAGATTCCGCTGGTCATCGACACCGTCACTGCATCGCGCGCCCACATCGCCTCGGGCAAGCTGCGCGCGCTGGGAATCACCTCGCTCAAGGCCAGTGACATGCTGCCGGGCGTGCTGCCGGTCTCCGAGCAGGGCGTTGCGGGCTTTGACGTCGTGGCCTGGGATGCGTTTTTCGCGCCCCGCGGCACGCCGGCGGACATCGTGAAGAAGTTCAGCGACCACCTGCAGCAGGCGCTGGCCCAGGCCGACATGCGCCGCCGCATGATGGACATCGGCGTCGAGCCGCTATTCATGGGGCCGCGCGAGCTGGATGCCTTTGTCAAGCAGGAGCGCAGCAAGTGGGGCGCAATCATCCAGTCCGCGGGCATACGCACGGAGTGATCAAGGGGTTTCCCTAGGTACGCATTATCCCTAGACAATGCAGAATGCATTATCTGCGCAAGAGATGGTCAAAGGATTTCAGAACGGAGGGCGCCGGTCGAGCAATGCGAGCTGACACGGCGACATGGAAAAGATGCCGGCAGGCGTGCATGAATAGAAGACGGGCCTGCATAGACCAGGACCGGCAGAGCGACAAGGGATTTTGACTTGGCAGCAAATCACCCGCTGCGATGAAGAGGAAAACCGGGACGTGCAATCGCAAGCCCGCTGTCCGAATAGGACAACCAGGAAGTACGGCAGCAAGAAGCTGCGTTTTTTAACAACCATAGAATGCATTCTGCATTTGTTTTTTCGGAAACCAGGAGTACTCAATGAGCACCGTGATCGCCAACCCTTCCGTCCCTGCTGCCGCCAGCCAATCCGACGTGGGCAACAAGCCCGCCGAAGGCGTGATCACCGACGCCGCCATTGCCGCGGCGCGCGACATGATCGGTCTGCATCTGCGCCCCGAAGGTCCTTACCTGCAGGACGCGACCACCGACACCCTGCGCAACTGGTGCAACGGCATCGGCGACCTGAACCCGCTGTACCGCGAAGTCGGCTACGGCCCGGGCACGCGCTACGGCACCATGGTCGCCCATCCCATGTTTCCCATGGCCTTCGGCTGGCTGGGCCGCACGCGCTGGGGTCTGCCGGGCGTGCATGGCTTCTACGCCGGCAATGACTGGGAGCTGTTTCGCCATGTGCGTCCCGGCGACCGCATCAGCGCCATCGAGCGCGTGGTCGGCGTCGACGTGAAGGAAAGCCAGTTCTCCGGCCGCCTGGTGCTGCAGTATGTCGAAGCCTGCTACTACAACCAGCGCAGCGAGCTGGTGGCGCGGGCGCTGGGCACCTGCACGCGCCATGAGCGCAAGGCCGCGCGCGACACCGGCAAGTACAAGGAAATCGAGCAGTACCAGTACAGCAACGAGGAGCACGATCGCATCGACCAGATCGTGCTGGACGAGCCCAAGAACATCCGCGGCGCAAACGTGCGCTACTGGGAAGAGGTGCAGGAAGGCGAGGAGCTGCCGACGATTGCGCGCGGGCCGCTGTCCCTCATGGACACCATGGGTTTTCTCGTCGGCTGCGGCCGCGGCCACACGCATGGCGTGGTGCTGCAGGCGGCCGTCAAGCACCCGGGGCATTTCTTCCGCAACCCCGAAGCCGGTGGCGGCGTCGAGTACACCGGCATCGGCCACCACCGTGAATCGGTGGCCAAGGAAGTCGGCGTGCCCGGCACTTATGACTACGGCCCGCAGCGTTCCTCGTGGATGTGCTCCATGGTCACCAACTGGATGGGCGACGCGGGCGTGCTCAAGCGCGTGCGCACCGAGATGCGGCGCTTCAACATCGTCGGCGATACCACGTTCTGCAAGGGCAAGGTGGTGCGCAAGTACGTCAAGGACAACATCGGCCTGGTCGACATCGAGATCGCGGCCGTGAACCAGCGCGGCGAAGTCACCACGCCCGGCATTGCCACCGTGGCCCTGCCGTCGCGCGATGTGAAGCGCCCGGCCTTCATCGACGGCGCCAGTGTCGATCTCGAACTGCCGGTGGTGCGCTGAACGCGCCGTAGCTCCGCAGTTCGGCCGGCCCGGGGCGAGCGCCTGTCCCGAGCCGGCATTCATTTCCGTGTACCCGCCCTGGAGAAAAGGGGAGCCCATGCCCTCTGTAGACAACCAACCCCTAGCGGGCTGCCGGGTGATCGAGCGCTCGCGCTCGGTGGCCGCCGCCTATGCCGGCAAGCTGCTGGCCGCGATGGGCGCGCGCGTCGTGCTGCTCGAACCCGAAGATGGATCGGCGTTGCGCCGCGCGCCGCCCTGGCTTGAAGGCTCGCAGGAAAGCGCGCTGTTTGCGTACCTGAGCGTGGGCAAGCGCAGCAGCATCTGCGATCTGCGCACGCCGCAAGGCCAGGCCGACTTGCTGCAGGAGCTGGGCGAAGCCGATATCTTCCTTGACGACACGCCGCTCGACGAGCGCCAGGCCAGCGGGCTGGAGCCCGAATCGCTGGCCAGGCGCTTTCCCGAACTGGTGCATGTGAGCGTGCTGCCGTTTGGCGCCAGCGGCCCCAAGGCCCACTGGAACGCCGAGGAAGTGAACCTGCTGCATGCTGGCGGCGAAGGCTATCTGCTGCCCAACGGGCTGTCGAACGAACTCTTTCCCGAGCGCCCGCCGCTGAAGATCTACGGCCATTTCTCCGAATACCAGGGCGGCAGCTCGGCGGCAATGTGCGCGCTGGCCGCCTGGTGGGCGGTGCCCGTCGAAGGCGGGCAATATGTCGACGTCTCGGTGCAGGACGCGGTGCTGGCCGTGGGCGCGTTTGCGCTGCAGCGCCTGGGCGACGGCTCGCTTGAACACCGCACGACGCGCAGCTTTCGCTACGGCGGGGTGTTCCGCACGCTGGACGGCTATCTCGAACTGCTGACGCTCGAAGACCGGCAGTGGCTGGGCCTGGTCGAGCTGCTGGGCCGGCCGCACTGGTGCGCCGACCCGGCGCTTGCCGATCCGCTTGAACGCAGCCGGCGCGGCGCCGAGATTAACCAGCATATCCGCGCCTGGATGGCGCAGCACCCGACCGAGCAGATCGTGGCCCGCGCCCAGCAGCTGGGCGTTCCCGCCGCCAAGTACCGCACGCCCGAGGAGGTGGTGCAGGGCGAGCAGGAGCGGGCGCGCGGATTGTTCGGCCCGGCAACGCTGGCCAGCGGGCGCGAAGTCGAGGTGCTGGTGGCGCCGTTCCAGTTCCGCTGCACGCCGCTGCTGCGCGGCGGCGCCGTGCCCGCCTTGAACGAGATGTCCCGGGAGACCATTGCATGAAGCCCCTGCGTTCCCCTTTGGCCGGCATACGCGTTGCGGATTTCACCATCCACGCGGCCGGCCCGTTCTGCACCCACCTGCTGTCGCAGATGGGCGCCGAGTGCATCAAGATAGAAAGCCGCACCCGGCCCGATGCGTTTCGCAAGCCGCACGCGGTCTACGGCCGCATGCAGGCGGCGACCTTTGATCAGGTGTCGGCCAACAAGCTGTCGGTGCGGCTCAACCTCAAGCTGCCCGAAGCCGTGGCGCTGGCCAAGCGCCTGGTCGCCGCCTCCGATGTGACCGCCGAGAGCTTCAGACCCGGCGTGATGAAGCGCCTGGGGTTGGATTTCGAGGCGCTGGCACAGGTCAAGCCCGATCTGGTCATGCTGTCGCTGTCTTCCAGCGGACAGAGCGGGCCCGATTCGCATTTCGCCGGCTACGCGCCGCTGTTCGGCGCCTGGGGCGGACTGGGCTGGATGAGCGGCTACAGCGACGGCCCGCCGGTCGAGATGCGCCATGTGATGGACCATTCGGCGGGAATGCACGCCGCGCTGGCCACGCTGGCCGCGCTGCACCAGCGCCGGCGCACCGGCCTGGCCCAGCATGTGGACCTCGCGGCGCGCGAAGTCGC
>JBBKVU010000129.1:0-7246 GCA_037968595.1 Comamonas sp. | reverse complement strand
CGCCTGGCGGCGGCGGCCTGGGGTCGCCCGCGCAGCGCCCGGCCGCACGCATTGCCCAGGACCTGCGCCATGGGCTGATTTCGCCCGAGGCGGCCAAGGTCTATGCCAATGCCCCGCTGACTGCCTGATTCGCCACCGACTTCCTCTTCCCGCGTTCCCTGTACAAGCCATGAAACTCTCGTTCACTTCCCATTCCCGTTCCCTGCTGGCCGCAGCCCTTCTGAGCATAGGCCTGGCCACGCATGCGGCCCCGCCCGATCACTCGGGCACGCTCACGCTGCTGCTGCCCACCGAGCCCACGGCCCTGGTCACGGTGAGCAATGTCGCCACGCCCATACTGAGCGTCAGCGCCAAGGTCACAGAAGGCCTGCTCAAGTACGACTACGGCGTCAATCCCCAGCCCCAGCTGGCGACCAAATGGGCCATCAGCCCCGACGGCCTGACCTATACCTTCCATCTGCGCCAGGGGGTCAAATGGCATGATGGCCGCGAGTTCACTTCGGCCGACGTGGCGTTCTCCATCGATCTGCTCAAGAAGATCCACCCGCGCGGACGCAACACCTTTGCCAACGTGAACAGCATCGACACGCCCGACAAGCACACGGCTGTCATCCGCCTGTCCAGGCCCGCGCCCTATCTGATACGCGCGCTGGTGGCCACCGAAACGCCCATCGTTCCCAAGCACCTCTACGACGGCACGCAGGCCCAGTCCAATCCCCACAACAACGCGCCTGTCGGCACCGGCCCGTTCAAGTTCAAGGAATGGGTGCGCGGCAGCCATATCGTCTATGAGCGCAATGCCGACTACTGGGACAAGCCCAAGCCCTACATCGACCAGCTGATCGTGCGCTTTGTCGGCGATCCGGCAGCGGCCGCCGTGGCCTTCGAGACCGGCAGCGTCGACCTGGGCTATCGCACGCCCGTGCCGCTGGCCGACCTCGAGCGCCTCAAGAAGATTCCTGCGCTGCGCTTCGAGACCAAGGGCAACAGCTATTCGCACAACGTCACGCGCCTGGAGTTCAATCTCGACAACGCCTATTTCAAGAACGACAAGGTGCGCCAGGCCGTGGCCCATGCGCTGGACCGCAGCGTGATCGTCAAGGTCGTGAACTACGGCTACGGCAAGGTCAGCTACTCGCCGATCGCGCCGGGTCTCACGGCCTACCACGACCCCGCGCCCTCGCCCTATGCCTACGACCTGAAGAAAGCCAATGCGCTGCTCGACGAAGCCGGCTATCCGCGCAAGGCCGGCGGCGTGCGCTTCGAACTGCCGCTGGACTTCAACCCGATCAGCGCCGAAGGCTCGCGCCTGCCCGACTACATCCGCACCGCGCTGGCGCGCATAGGCATAGCCGTGACGGTGCGCGCCCAGGACCCCAGCGCCTTCATCAAGCGCATCTACACCGACCGCGACTTCGCCTTCACCACCAACGGCGCCAGCAATCTGTTCGATCCCACGGTGGGCGTGCAACGGCTGTACTGGTCGAAGAACTTCATCAAGGGCGTGCCTTTCTCCAATGGCACGCACTACAACAACCCGGTGGTCGACAAGCTGCTGGAAGACGCGGCCGTCGAGAACGATGTGGTCAAGCGCAAGAAGCTGTTCAAGGACTTCCAGGACACCGTGGCGCGCGACGTGCCCGATCTCAACCTCTACCAGCCCGAGTTCATCACCATTGCCAATCAGCGCGTGCACGACCACTCGCTGACGGCCGATGGCGTGGAGTCGAATCTGGCGGATGTGTGGGTCGAGACCAAGAAGTAAGTACCGGCCCTTAGCCAAGCTCAGGGCGAACGCGGGCAACGCCACGCTCGGGCGAACGGTCAAACTCCGTTCGGGCTGAGCCCTGAGCCCGTCGAAGGATCGAAGCCCCGGTATTCAATCATTCCGAGGCATGAAACAAATCCGTCATGAAAACGAAATATGCAAAAAGTAACATTTGCACACATCGTTCCCTGCGTACTGCTTCATGCCCGAAATCACCGAGTATCTGAGCGACTTCCGGCCGCGTTATCGCCAGCCCAGTGCAGCCGACCTCTGCATCGAGGTGCCGTGCATGACGCCCGACGAGACCAACGAGAAGGTCATGGAGGTCTTCGGCCGGCACCGCGATCTGGTGAGCCTTCCGGTGGTCGAGGGCCACAAGCCCATAGGCCTGATCAACCGCAATATCTTTCTGTCGCAGATGAGCAAGCAGTTCCGCCAGGAGCTGTACGGCAAGAAGAGCTGCATTGCCTTCATGGACAAGGAGCCGCTGATTGTCGATGCCGCGCTGGACATCGATGCGCTGACGCTCAAGACCGTGGAGTACGGCGAGAAGACGCTGTCCGACGGCTTCATCATCACGCGTGACGGCGCGTTTGCCGGCATAGGCAACGGCTTGCAGCTGATGCGCGCGGTGGCCGACATGCAGGCCTCGCGCAACCGCCAGATCATGCACAGCATCGAGTACGCCAGCGTGATCCAGCGCTCCACGCTGCGCAGCTCGCTCGAGGCCCTGGCGCGCGCCTGCCCCGACGCGCATCTGGTCTGGGAGCCGCGCGACATCGTGGGCGGCGATTTCTACCAGTTCTGCACCGATACCGACGGCTGGTTTGCCACGGTGGCCGACTGCACCGGCCATGGCGTGCCCGGAGCGTTCATGACGCTGATTGCCTCGACCAGCCTGAACCAGGCCATAGCGCAGCACGGCCCCAGGGACCCGGCAAGCCTGCTGGGCCATGTGAACCGCGGCATCAAGCAGATGCTGGGGCAGATGAACGGCCAGGACGGCACGCCAGGCTCGGACGACGGCATGGACGCGGCCTGCTTCTGGTTCGAGCCCGCGAGCGGCCGGCTGATCTTTGCCGGCGCGCGGCTGACGATGTTCGTGCTGCGGCCCGGCGCCGACAGCGTGGAGATGCTTGACGGCCAGCGCAAGGGCGTGGGCTACGTGGACAGCGATTTCAACTACGCCTGGCACAACCAGGAAGTGATGCTTCCCCCCGGCAGCCTGGTTTTCGTGAGCACCGACGGACTGATAGACCAGATCGGCGGTGCGCGCGGCATTGCCCTGGGCAAGCGCCGGGTGCGCGAGCTGCTGCTCGCGCAGCGGCAAGAGACCCCCTCGCGGCTCAATGCGGCGGTGCTTGACGCACTGCGGCTGTGGCAGGGCGAGCACCACCGCCGCGACGACCTGACCTTCTTTTGCTTTCGCGCCTAAAGACTGCCCTATATGCCCTCCCGCATGATTGCCCACAAGTACGGCTCCTTCTTCAACCTGGCGCGCCAGCACCAAGTGATCTTCTACTACGTCGGCTATTTCTCGCAGCACATCGTGGCCGCGATGGCCGACGCGGTGAAGCTGCAGCTCGAGGTCGCCGGCGTGGCCGCGCCCACGCGGCGCAAGCTGTTCTCGTCGTTTGTCGAAATGGCGCAGAACATCATTCACTACTCCGCGGATTCGCTCACGCCCGCCAGCCAGAACGACGGCGAACTGCGCCACGGCTCGGTCTGCATACGGCGCGAGGATGACGGCAGCTTTCTGCTGCTGTGCGCCAACCCCATAGAGCCCCTAATGGCGCAGGACCTGCAGGTGAAGCTGGACGCGCTGCGCTGCATGACGCTGGAGGAAATCAAGCAGGCCTACCGGCAGACGCTGCGCGAGGAAACGCCCGAAGGCAGCAAGGGCGCGGGCATGGGATTCCTGACCCTGGCGCGCGATGCGCGCCAGCCGCTGGAGTTTGACTTCGACACCGACGACGCGTCCGGCGATTCGCCGGTCTTCTACTTGAAGGCGGCGATCTGAGCCCCGCGGGGCTTGTCAACGAATCGAGATACGCATGGAAAACCTCTACATCGCTCCCACGCCCAGCTCACCCGAAGTGGACTTCCAGTTCGACGCCCGCACACTGAGCCTGCGCGGCGAGTCCTACCCGGAAAACGCCGCGGCCTTCTATGGCGACATCATCGCCCGCCTCAAGGAGTTCCTGGCCGCGCAGCCCGGCATCACGCTCGAAGTCAATATCGCGCTGGCCTACTTCAACAGCTCCAGCACGAAGATGCTGTTCAACCTCATCGAGGCGCTGAGCAACGCCGCGGAAGACGGCACCCAGGTGCGGCTCAACTGGTTCCACGACGAGGAAGACGACACCATCCTCGAATTCGGCCAGGAACTGAGCGAGGATTTCCCGGCGATTGCCTTTGCCACCCGCGCCATCGAGGCCTCATAAATGCAAGCCTTGCCGGTGCACGATCTGTTTGCCGCCGAGAGCGCGGCGCTGCTGGCGGCCAAGTCGGCCCATTCGGCTGGCGGCCAGGGCGGGCAGGCGCTGGGGGAGCTGATCATTGCCTTCGAGCGCCTGCTGCGCGAGACCCGCAGGCTGGTGCGACGCAGCGACAAGGCCGAGCTGGAGATGAACCAGCTGAACATGCGGCTGCAGTATCTCGCGGCCGAACTCGAGCACCGCGCCAATCACGACCCGCTGACCGGCGTGCTCAACCGCGCGGCCATCATCGATCTGGTCAATCGCCATTTCGCGCAGCAGGATCTGGCGCTGATCGTTCTCGACATCGACCATTTCAAGCGCATCAACGACAGCTTCGGCCATCCCATGGGCGACAAGGTGATACTGGGCGTCGTCGCCTGCCTGCAGGCCGTGGTGCCGGCCGCGGCCGCGGTGGGCCGCGTGGGCGGAGAGGAGTTCACTGTCGTGCTGCCCCGGCACAACGGCCTGGAATCGGAACAGGTGGCGCAAGCCTTGCGCCTGGCCATTGAAAGCCATGCCTTCGATCTTCCCGACGCCAGCGCTGTCACGGCCAGCTTCGGCGTCTGCTGGGCGCCCGCGGGCGGCGACTTCGACACCGCCTACGGACGCGCCGACGAGGCGCTGTTCGTTGCCAAGCGCGCCGGGCGCAATCAAGTCCGGCTGGCGAGCTCCTCTTCGCATGCTGCCGAGCATGTGGCATAGCCCTGCACCGGCAGTGACCGCCCCGCGCTGGTCCATCGCCCAGGGCGCGGCGGCGCAGGCCTCGGGCCAGGGCCTGACATGGCGGGTGCTGGTCGTCGACAACGACCCCGATGTGCATGCCGCCACGCGCGCCGCACTCGAAGGCCAGATGCTGTTCGAACGCCCGCTGGTGTTCATGCATGCGTATTCAGGCGACGAGGCGCGCTGCCTGCTGCTGCGCGAGCATGATCTCGCCATGGTGCTGATCGACGTGGGCTCGCAGCGCGCACGCGCCGGGCTGGACCTGGTCGACTTCATCCGCCACACCGCCGGCCTGAGCAACACGCGCATCGTGCTGCGCACCGGCCGGCCCGGCCAGGTGCCGGACCTGGACACGCTGCTGCGCTACGACATCAACGACTACCGCACCAAGGCCGAGCTGACACGCGACCGGCTGCTGGCCATGGTGGTCACCGCCGTGCGCTCCTACAAGCAGCTGTGCGCGGTGCATGCCAGCGCCTACCACGACCCGCTGGTCAATCTGCCCAACCGCTCGCACTTCATCGACAAGGTCAATGAATGCGAACAGCGCGGAATGGACGACCATATCGTCGCCCTGGTCGACATCGACGATTTCAGCGCCACCAACGACATGATGGGCCATCATTTCGGCGACCGACTGCTCGAACAGGTTGCACGCCGGCTGCAGGACTCGCTGCCCGCCGAGGTGCTGCTGGCGCGGCTGGGCGCGGACACGTTTGCCGTGCTGGGCTCGGTGCAGCAGGTGCAGCCCCGGCGCCTGCTCGAGTGCGCGCTGCAGCCGCTGCATATCGAGGGCGTGCCGCACAAGGTCTCGCTGACCTGTGGCTATGTGCTGCTGCCCAAGGCGCCGCAGCCCGGCGCCGATCTGATCAAGGACGCGACCATCGCGCTCAAGCGCGCCAAGCGCGACCATCGCGGCCAGCACCTGCAGTATGCCCAGCAGATGGGCACCGAGGCGCGCGCGCGTGCCGTGCTGCTGTCCAAGCTCAGGGAAGCCATAGAGAAGCAGCAGCTGTTTCTGGTCTACCAGCCGCAGCTCAATCTGGCCACGCAGCAGCTGATAGGACTTGAAGCGCTGCTGCGCTGGCGCACCGAGGACAACAGCTTCATTCCGCCCGACCAGTTCATTCCGGTGGCCGAGCATTCGGGGCTGATACTGGCCCTGGGCCAATGGGTGCTGACGACGGCCTGCGCCACCATGCGCGAACTGCTGGACCGCGGGCTGGCGCCGCTGCGCATGGCCGTCAATGTCTCCACCGTGCAGCTGCAGGACGTTGGTTTCTATGACCTGGTCTGCGCCGCGCTTGCGGCCCACAATCTGCAGGGCCGGCATCTCGAGCTGGAAATCACCGAGTCGGTCGCGGCCCTGCCGACCAAGCTGCTGGACGCCACGCTGGGCGCCTTGCGCGCCGAAGGCATCTCGATTGCCATCGATGACTTCGGCACCGGCTATTCATCGCTGAGCTATCTCGAGCGCCTGCCGCTGGACCGCATCAAGATCGACCGCTCGTTCACGCGCCAGCTGGGCGACCCACATGGCGCGCGCATCGCGGAAATGGTCGCCGAGCTGGGCCGCAAGCTGGGACTCACGGTGCTGGCCGAGGGCATAGAGGATGCGGGTGCCTGGCAGGCGCTGCTGGCCATGGGCTACCAGGAGGGCCAGGGCTATCACATTGCCAGGCCCATGGACAAGACCGGACTCATCGATTGGCTGGGCCGCCACCCCGGGCACTTGCGCGCCGGCTGAAGCCGCCTGTCGCCTCAGGCCTCAGGCCGCAAGCCGGTGCTGCGCACCCGGCACCGAGGCAATCAGGCTGCGCGTATACGCATGCTGGGGCCGCTGCCAGATGTCCTCATGGCTGCCGGTCTCGACAATCCTGCCATGGTTCATCACCAGCACCCGGTCGGCGAAATAGCGCACCACCGACAGGTCGTGGGAGATGAACAGATAGGACAGGCCGAAGTCCTCCTTAAGTTCCACCAGCAGGTTCAGGATCTGCGCCTGCACCGACACGTCAAGCGCCGACACCGGCTCGTCAAGCACCACCAGCGCAGGCCGCACGATCAGCGCGCGCGCAATGCCTATGCGCTGGCGCTGGCCGCCCGAGAACTCGTTGGGGTAGCGCGCCGCGGCGTCGGCCGGCAGGCCCACGCGGTCGAGAATGCGCGCAATGCGCTGGCGGCGTTCGTCGCGCTGCGCCACGCCATGCACCACCAGCACGCTGTCGAGAATGTCAAACACGCTGCGCCGCGGATTGAGCGAGGCATACGGGTC
>JBBKVU010000128.1:0-6555 GCA_037968595.1 Comamonas sp. | reverse complement strand
GCTATCTGGCCGGCGCCTGGGGCTTTCGCGAGGATGTCGAGTCGCCGCCGGGCCTGTCGATGAAAAGCGTCGTCGTGCTGGCGCTGGCGGGCGGAGCGACCGGCGCGCTGCTGCTGCTGGTCACGCCCGATGCCATGTTCCGCCGCGTCGTTCCCTGGCTGCTGCTGGCCGCGACCGCGATGTTTGCCTTCGGCCCGCGGCTGCGCCAATGGGCGGCCGGCGCCAACCACGACCAGGCGCCCGCGCCGGTGAAGGCCGGGCTTGGCATGCTGGGCGTGGCCATCTACGGCGGCTACTTCAACGGCGGCCTGGGCATTGTGCTGCTGGCGCTGTTCGGCCTGCTGGGCCAGACGCGGCTGGCCGCCATGAACGGCATGAAGAACCTGGTCTCGGCGCTGCTCACGGCGATTGCCGTCGTGGTCTACGCGGCCGGCGGCCTGGTCGAATGGCCGCAGGCACTGGGAATGATGGTTGCTGCCACCTTGGGCGGCTATGGCGGCGCGCGCCTGGCGCGGCGCATTCCCGCGCCCTGGCTGCGCGCCGGCATTGTCGTCACCGGGCTGGTGATGGCGGCGCTGTTCTTCTGGCAGCAGTAGCCGTCACGCGGCCGGGCGCGGAGCGATGCGCAATGGCACCGTGACCGGGCCGTCATTGACCAGATGCACCTGCATGTCGGCCGCGAAGCGGCCGGTCTGCACCTGGGCGTGCGCGGCCTGGGCCTGCTGCACCAGATAGTCATAAAGACGCCGGCCCTCCTCGGGCGCGGCGGCCTGCTTGAAGCTCGGGCGGTTGCCGCTGGCGGTGTCGGCGGCCAGCGTGAACTGGCTCACCAGCAGCAGGCCGCCAGCGACATCCTGCACGCTGCGGTTCATCTTGCCCTAGTCGTCGCCAAAGATGCGCAGCTTGAGCAGCTTGGCCAGCAGCTTGTCGGCCTCGGCTTCGCTGTCGCCGCGCTCGGCGCAGACCAGCACCAGCAGGCCCTGGTCGATCGCGCCGCAGATTTCGCCGTCGACTTCCACGCGCGCGGCTTTCACGCGCTGCAATACGCTGATCATTTCAGTTTTCCCTCTATGGGCCCGGCTTGGCCTGGGCCTTCAGTTTTTTCCATAGCAGTCACCGCCCCCTCGGGCAGCAGTTCAATCATCGCCTGCAGGCCGGGCTCGGCCTGCATCAGCGCGGCTTCGACCTGCTCGCGCTGGCGTGCGGCATGGCCCAGCGTCCAGTCGGCGGGCACATGCATGTGCAGCGAGACAAAGCTGCGCTGGCCCGCGCGGCGCGTTCCCAGGTGATCGAAATGCACTTTCTCGCTGGCAAAGCGCGCCAGCACGGCTTCTATGCGCGCCAGCACCTCGGGCTCCACGGCCTGGTCCATCAACCCCTGGGACGAGCGCCAGATGAGCCGCACGCCTTCCTTGCAGATGTTCAGCGCGACGCCAATGGCCACCGCGGCATCCAGCCACAGCCAGCCCGTGAGATGCGCGGCAACGAGCCCTATGACCACGCCCACCGAAGTCCAGACGTCGGTCACCAGATGCTTGGCATCGCCTTCGAGCGCCACCGAACGATGCACGCGCGCCGAGCGGAACATGACCCAGGCCAGGGCGCCATTGAACCCCGTGCTGACCAGCGACAGCGCCAGGCCCCAGCCCAGCTGCTCCAGCGGCGCCGGCGCCTGCAGCCGCAGCACCGCGGCCCAGATGATGGCCAGCGCCGCGGCCAGCACCAGGATGCCTTCGAAGCCGGCGGAGAAATACTCGGCCTTGGTATGTCCGTAGGGATGGTCTTCGTCGGCCGGCCGCTGGGCAATGGTGACCATGGTCAGCGCGAAGATCGCGCCGGCCAGATTCACCAGCGACTCGAGCGCGTCCGACAGCAGACCGACCGAGCCCGTCATCGCCCAGGCCAGGGTCTTGAGCGCAATCGTCAGCACGGCCACGGCGACGGATACGCGCAGCAGGCTGGACGGGCTCATCCAGCGCACGGCGCGCGGCGAACTCCATACCGATTCTTCGAGCATCCGACTCACTCCCTGGACGTGGGCCGCGCGTGCGGCAGGCGGTGGATCAGAGCAGGCGCGCCTTGACGCTCTTGCCCTTGACCCGGCCCGCGTTGAGCTTGGCCACGGCCGCGCCCGCGATGCGGCGGTCGACAGCGACGTAGGTCGAGAAGTCGTTGACGTTGATCTTGCCGATCTGCTCGCGGGTGTAGCCGAAGTCGGCGGTCATCGCGCCCATCACGTCGCCGGCGCGGATCTTCTCGCGGCGTCCGCCGATGATCTGAATGGTCTGCATGGGCGGCACCAGCGGCTCGTTGCTCGCGGGCGTGAGCTCGCTCAGCGGGAACCAGCTCGAAGGCCGGCCCTGCAGCACTTCGATCTTGCCCACATTGCCCATTTCATCGAGGCTGGCAAGGTTCAGCGCCAGGCCTTCGGCGTCGCCCCGACCGGTGCGGCCGACGCGGTGGATATGGATCTCGGAGTCGGGCGTGACATCGACGTTGATCACCGCCGCCAGGTTGGAGATGTCGAGGCCGCGCGCGGCGACGTCGGTGGCGACCAGCACCGAGCAGCTGCGGTTGGCAAACTGCACCAGCACTTCGTCGCGCTCGCGCTGCTCGAGTTCGCCATACAGCGCCAGCGCGTTGAAGCCCTGGGCCTGGAGCAGGCCGACCAGGTCGCGACACTGTTGCTTGGTGTTGCAGAAGGCAATGCTCGACTCGGGGCGGAAATGCAGCAGCAGATCGGCCACGGCCTGCAGGCGCTGGCCTTCGCTGACTTCATACCAGCGCTGGGCGATCTTGCCGTCGCTGTGCTGGGCCTGCACGGTGATGCGCTGCGGGTTCTTCATGAAGCGCGCGCTCAGGTCGGCAATGCCTTCGGGATAAGTGGCCGAGAACAGCAAGGTCTGGCGCTCGGCCGGGCACTTGCGCACCACGGTCTCGATGTCGGCGTGAAAGCCCATGTCGAGCATGCGATCGGCTTCGTCCAGCACCAGGGTGTTGAGGCCGGCCAGGTCGAGCGCGCCGCGCTCCATCAGGTCCATGACACGGCCCGGCGTGCCGACCACGATGTGGGCGCCGTTTTCAAGACTGGCAATCTGCGCGCGCGAAGGCACGCCGCCATACACCGTCACGACCTTGATGTTGTCGTGCGCGCGCGCCAGGCGGCGGATTTCGGTCGCCACCTGATCGGCGAGTTCGCGCGTCGGGCACAGCACCAGCGACTGCACGGCAAACCAGCGCGGATTGAGCTTGGTCAGCAGCGCCAGGCCGAAGGCCGCGGTCTTGCCGCTGCCGGTACTGGCCTGGGCGATCAGATCCTTGCCCAGCAGCGCGGGCGGCAGGCTCGCGGACTGGATGGGAGTCATCTGGTGGTAGCCGAGCTGCTGCAGATTCTCGAGCATCGCAGGGCTGAGGGCCAGTGTGTCGAAACCGGTACTGGCGGAAGAGGAAGAGGCGTTCATGGGCCCGATTATCCCGGGTCGCGCCAGTCCACCGCCGCGCAGGGCTGTAGAGTCACGCACTTGGCCCCTGCGACATTGCGTCATTGCGTCCGGTTACGTTATAAACAGGTATTCCCATAGGAAGGCACATGCCCCCCAGTTCCAGTGCGCCCGGCCTCAGCGACAGCGACAGCAATGCCATGCTGCGCCTCATCATTGATGCGGCGACAGGAATGATGGCTTACTACGAGGCTGAAACTCTGTGCTGCCGTTTCGCCAACCATGCGTATGCCACCTACTATGGCTTCGACCCGGGCGACATGCTCGGCAAGCAGCCCTGGGAAATCATGGGCGCCGAAAACTGGCAGGCCATAGCGCCGCATGTGGAGCGCTGCCTGCGCGGCGAACATGTGCGCTATATACGCCAGGCGCGCTCGCCCCAGGGCCTGCCGCGCGAAATCGAAGTGCGACTCACGCCGCACCTGGAGCAGGACACGCTGCGCGGCGCGGTGGTGCAGGTCGTCGACCTGAGCCTGGGCCGCTCGGTGCAGCAGCAGCTCGACGAGAGCGAAGAGCGCATGCGGCTGTTTTCCGCTGCCACCCATGAAGCCATTCTGATCCACCGCGAAGGCATGGTGCTGGATGCGAATGCCGCCATGCTGCGGCTGATCGGCTACAGCCTCGAGGAAATCCGCGGCCAGTCGGCGCTGCAGTATCTCGACAAGGAATTCTGGCCGCTGGCACTCGAAGGCATTCATAGCCGGCGCAGCACTTCCTACAAGGCCACGGTCAGGCACAAGGACGGCCACAGCATTCCGGTGGAAATCGACGGCCTGCCCATGCCAGACGGCGACGGCACGCAGGACTTCCGCCTGGTCGTGATACGCGACGTCACGGCCCACCAGCAGGCCCAGGCCCAGGTGCGCTTTCTCGCCGAACACGATGCGCTGACGCGCCTGCCCAACCGCTGGTATCTGAGCGAACAGCTGGAGCAGCTGATTGCCCGCGCCCGCCTGGAGAACCTGGCGGTGGCGGTGCTGAGCCTGGACCTCAAGCATTTCTCGGCCATCAACGACTCGCTGGGCCATCTGGCCGGCGACCAGGTGCTGTGCGAGGTGGCGCAGCGGCTGTGCAGCTGCGTGCGCGGCACCGATCTGGTGGCGCGCGCGGGCAGCGACGAATTCATCGTCGTGCTGGCCGGCGGAACCTCGCGCGCCGAGACCGAGCTGATCACGCGGCAGATGGTCGCGCTGCTGGAGATGCCCTGCCAGGTGGCCGGCCAGCAGCTGGTGATCGCGCCCGCCATCGGCATTGCGATCTTTCCCGAAGACGGCGAAAACGTCGAGGCGCTGCTGCGCAACGCGGGCGCGGCGCGCTACATGGCCAAGGACAACGGCCACCAGCCGTTTCATTTCTACACGCCCGCGCTTGAAAGCCGCGCCAGCCGCATGCTCAACCAGGAGCAGCTGCTGCGCCAGTCGATCGCGCTGGGCGGCTTCGAGTTGCATTACCAGCCGCAGGTGCGCACCGACAACGGCGCGCTCGCGGGCTTCGAGGCCCTGGTGCGCTGGCGCCATCCCGAGCGCGGGCTGGTGAGCCCCGAGGAGTTCGTCGCGCTGGCCGAGGCGCGCGGCCTGATCACCGCCATAGACCGCTGGGTGCTGCGCCAGGCCTGCCGCGAAGCCTGCGCCTGGTATGCCCAGGGCATGCCGCGCGTGCCGGTGGCCGTCAACATGTCGGCGCAGGAATTCCGCCACGCCGACCTGGCCAGCGATGTCGCCGCGGTGCTGGTCGAAACCGGCCTGCCCGCGCAGCTGCTGCACATCGAGCTCACCGAAAGCACGCTGATGCACTCCGACGCCCAGGTGCAGCGCACGCTGCACGCGCTGCAGCAGCAGGGCGTGCAGCTGGCGATCGACGACTTCGGCACCGGCTATTCGTCGCTGGCCTACCTCAAGCGCCACCCCATCCATCAGCTCAAGATCGACCGCTCGTTCATCAGCGAGCTGCCAGACAACGAAGACGACGCCGCCATCGTCACGGCCATCGTGCAGATGGCCAAGAGCCTGCGCCTGCGCACCGTTGCCGAAGGCGTGGAAACCGCAGCCCAGCTGGCGCTGCTGCGCACGCTGGGCTGCGAGATGGCCCAGGGATATCACATTGCCCCGCCCATGCCGGCCGAGCAGGCGCTGCAATGGCAGAAAGATTATTGTCACAAGCTGCAGGCACAATAGGCCATGGAACAGTTCACGCATGACCGTGCCATCACCCGGCACACCACTCCAGAGCAGGCGCTCACCCACATCCAGCAGCTTTACCGCGAACAGGTCGGGCATCTGCGCGACGCGATGCAGCGCTTTGTCGCCGGCGAGACGCCCTCCTCGCCCATCCATGCGTTCTACCCCAAGGTGCGGGTCCATACCCACACCGTGGCGCGCGCCGACACCACGCTGGCCTATGGCTTTGTCGAAGGCCCTGGCACCTACGAAGCCACGCTGACGCGGCCCGATCTGTTTGCCGAGTACTACGCCGAACAGCTGCGCCTGCTGCGCGCCAGCCACGAAGTCGATTTCGAAGTGGGCCTGAGCGACAAGCCCATCCCGATTCACTTCTCGTTTGCCGAGAACGACCATATCGAAGGCACGCTCACCCCGGAGCGCCGCATGCTGATGCGCGATGTGTTCGACCTGCCCGACCTCGAGGCCATGGACGACGGCATTGCCAACGGCACCTGGCAGCCCCAGCCCGGCGGCGCGCTGCCGCTGTCGCTGTTCACCGCGCCGCGCGTCGACTACTCGCTGCACCGCCTGCGCCACTACACGGGCACGGCGCCCGAGTGGTTCCAGAACTTCGTGCTGTTCACCAACTACCAGTTCTACATCGACGAGTTCATCCGCCTGGGTCATGCCGAAATGGCCAAGCCCGACAGCGAGTACTGCGCCTTTGTCGAACCCGGCAACGTGGTCACGCGCCGCACCGGCCTGCCCGCCGAGGCCGTCGACGAACTCGGCACGCCGCCGCCGCGCCTGCCGCAGATGCCCGACCTGTTCGCGGTAAAGCTGCTGGATGTGGGTGAGCGCCTGCTCTGGAGTGGTGTGCCGGGTGATGGCACGGT
>JBBKVU010000127.1:0-3463 GCA_037968595.1 Comamonas sp. | reverse complement strand
GCCACCAGCTGCCCTGGCAGGTCGGGAAGGTGGTGCAGGCCAGCACCGCGTAGTTGGTGCTGACCCAGCCGCCCAGCGCCACCTGCAGCGTCACCAGCGCCAAACCCGCAACCAGCGCGCGGCGCAGCCAGGGCGAGAGGGTTTCGGGCCGGCGTCCCTGCACGGCCAGACCATGGGCAACGGCGGGAACGCACAGCAGCGCCAGCAGCACCGTACCGCCCAGCAGATGCAGGGTCACGATGGCGGGAAACAGTTTTTCGGTCACGGTCAGCGCGCCGAAAGCGCCCTGAATGCAGACCCAGACCAGGCTGGCCGTCGGCCACCAGGGGCTGCGCCCGGCCTTCAGCGGCGAATCCTTCGCCACCTGGCGCGCCAGCCGCCAGCTCATCAAAGTCAGCGCGATGATCAGCACGCCCACACCCGTCGCCAGGTAGCGGTGGATCATCTCCACCCAGGCCTTGCCATGGGTCACGGGTCCGGTGGGCATGGCGGTCTGCGCCGCGCTGATCTCCAGGTGCGCGCCCAGCGGGCTGGCGTTGCCGTAGCAGCCCGGCCAGTCCGGGCAGCCCAGGCCCGAATCCGTGAGCCGCGTGAACGCGCCGAACATCACCAGATCGAAAGTCAGGAACAGCGTGAAGACGCTCAGCGCCAGCAGACGCTCGGCCGGGCCGTGCTGGCGATTTCGGAACCAGACCCAGGCCAGCGGCGCAAGCGCGATCACCGCGCCGATCAGCATCAAATGCAGCAGGGGTTCCAAATCGTAAAGGGGCTGGCTTGTCATCACTCGCTCTTGTCATGTGCGCCGGGCAGCAGCCCGCAGGACAGCCACCAGGAGATTTCAAGATTGTCTGAAATATCTGAACACTCTTAATAAAAAAACCCGCGCTGTCTGCATTGCGCGCGGCGCCAGGGCCGGGATGGGAGTTGCGCAGACAAGCTCCAGCAGGCTGAAGGCGGATCTGGCGGTGCAGACCGCGGCGCCTTGTCCCGGGCCAATTCTATCGGCGCGCGTACAGGGGCACAGCGCGGCGCCAAGTGACCCTATGGATGATGGGCCCGACGAGACACGCGCCAGCAGGCGGCACCCAGGCATGCCAGCGCGCGCCACAGGCCCAACTTGTCCTACAGTCGGCGCCACAGCGGCCGATATGCAGCACATGACCTACATCGCTGATATGACCTGCATTGTCGACCTGCCCCTGCAGGACCATGAACATGGCTTTGCCTGCTTTTCCTGCGGCCAGCCGCTGACCACCTCGGGCGTACGCTATGACGGCAAGGGCGGCAGCATCTTGTTGCACTTGCGCTGTGCCAACGAGATGGGCCAAAGGCTGATCGTCGACTCCTGGACCAACCGCCGCAAGCATGTGCATGCGCCCGGCTGACGGCCGAGGTGGGTGCCAAGCTGCGCGCGCCACGCACCTCGGCCGATAATGGGCCATGTCCACCCTCTCCTGCCCTTTTTGCGGTCACCCGCTGACCGATAGCAACGCAGCTTGCAGCGCGTGCGGAAAAACGCCCGCCAGTTTTGCTGCGGCCCCTGAATCGCGGCCGGTTGCGCCCGCGCCGCGCAGCCGGCTGGTTCCCTGGCTCATAGGCCTGCCCGTGGGGGCGTTTGCCGTGCTGATGGTGGTCGGCTCGCTGTTGTCCACACCGGAAAGCAGCAACCAATGGGTGGCACGCGAAGCCATCAAGGTCTGCAACAAGGAAGTCGCCCGCGCGCCTGAAGACCGCAAGCGCCCAGACCTCACGCCCAAGGACTGCACCGACCTGGAAGAGGCCTTTCGCAGCCAGTACGGCATGGCGCCCTAAACCGGCGCGTATCCGGCAGCAAACCGTATTTTTTTTTCAGGATATACGGATTGATACATGTTCCAGTAATCTGTAACAATCAAAACCGGTATTCACACTGCACGCCTTGGCTTGCCGATGCATCCTCATTGGCGCATGCGGGACAATGGTGCGTACCTTAGGCTTGCCTGGCGGCAAGCGTGGTGGAGAGCGGGCGAGGCTTTCCACGGCCCCCAATTTCTGCTCCAGGCACGCCTGCCACGCACAGGCACCTGCTTGAGTTGCACCTACCTACCCAAAGCCCCTGAGCTGGGAGCCCGTCATGAACATTGTCATCCTGGATGGCAGTGTTCACCACTAACGACGACGCTTTTTTCACCGAAACTACGCCAAAAGCTACGCCGCTTTCGACACCTTTTTCGGCACGTTGCTTGCAGTAATCGGTTGCCCTGCACGTTTTGCCCCCGGCAACGCGCGCCGCGGAGAAGCTGCGCAAGCAGGACGGCCGGGCCAGCCAGATCCAGGTCTTCGTCCTCACTTTGGACAGCCATGCCTTCGGCACAACTCGGCCACCAGTAGCCCCGCTTCGGCCTCCCTCAGGAAGCCAATGATCTGTTCTTCGCTATATCGCTTCTTCACATCCAATCGCCTGTCGTTTGGGATTGGACTCCAAGTGCCGCTGCTACTCAAATCTGGGAGGACGTCGATCGAGTCATCGTCCAACGGAACAGATGAAATCTGTGGAACAAAGTCGATTGACGACCTCTGCATTTTCACTTACCTTTACCAAGTTACTAAATGTCACTGAGTGCAATGGATTGATGCAGCTTTGTTGATGAGGCATAGCGCATCAGACTTCTTCTTGATGAAGACATTTGCTTTCTACACTCCCTAGGCCTACTTGCTGCTCAGCACACACGCCTGCGGAATGCCCACAGACCACACTTACGGGTATACCCAAGGACCCGCCACCAACATGACCGCTCCCACAAGCTCAATCGTAGTCGCGAAGAACAACCTCAGGGTCGGCGAAAATACCGTCGTCACTTTTACATTTTCAGAAGAAGTTTCAGGCTTCACCAACGCCGACCTGACTGTCCCAAACGGCACCTTGAGTGCTGTCAGCTCCAGTGACGGTGGTATTACTTGGACGGCGACTTTGACGCCAACCGCCAACACCACAGATTCCTCCAATTCAATTTCATTGGATAACTCAGGTGTGACGGACTTGTTCGAGAACGAGGGTGTCGGCACAACGAACTCCAACAACTACGCCATTGACACCGCGCCCCCCACGGCCACCATCGTGGTTGCGGACAATCAGCTCAGCATCGGCGAGACCTCGCTGGTCACAGTCACATTCAGCGAGGCAGTGACCGGTTTTACCATTACAGATCTAACCATTGACAACGGCACGCTGACGAGCCTTTCCTCCAGCGATGGTGGCGTCACTTGGACAGCGACTTTCACCCCGCCCAGCAACTTCACCGACGCTACCAATATCATCACGCTGAATAACACTGGTGTGTCGGATGCGGCCGGCAACGCGGGCGCTGGCACCACGGATTCCAACAACTACGCCATTGACACCGAGCGACCCACGGCCACCATAGTGGTTGCGGACAATCAGCTCAGTATCGGCGAGACCTCGCTGGTCACAATCACCTTCAGC
>JBBKVU010000126.1:0-6351 GCA_037968595.1 Comamonas sp. | reverse complement strand
CCGCCGGCACCGCCCGTGATCCAGTTGCCGTCAAGCAATGCGGCCTATCTGAACAACCCCAAGCCCAGCTATCCGTCGATCAGCCGACGCATGGGTGAGCAGGGCAAGGTCGTGCTGCGGGTGTTCATCGATGTCGAAGGCAAGCCGCAGACCATAGAGATCCGCCAGTCCAGCGGCTTTGACCGCCTGGATCAGCAGGCCATTGAATCCGTCAAGCGCTGGCGCTTCGTGCCCGGCAAGCGCAATGGTGTTCCCGAAGCCATGTGGAACATCGTGCCCATCAATTTTGTTCTCGAATAATTTTCAGGAGTATTCATGGATTCCCATTTCGGCATTGCCAACGTCTGGACCCAGGGGGACTTCGTCACCCGCGCCATCGCCGTCATCCTCATCGGCATGTCCCTCGTATCGTGGATCGTGATCATCATCAAGGCGCTGGACATCTTCAAGTACCGCAAGCATGCGCGCGCCGCGTTTGATTTCTGGCACAGCGAAGACTTCGGCACCGGCCTGGCCAAGCTCGGCACCGACCCGGCCAACCCGTTCCGCCACCTGGCGCTCGAAGGCCGCGAAGCCACGGCCCACCACCGCAAGAGCAGCGCCCATCTGCATGACTCGCTGGACATCAGCGACTGGGTCACGCGCAGCCTGCGCAACACCATCAACGAATTCACCGCCCGCCTGCAAGGCGGCCTGGCCATCCTGGCTTCCGTGGGCTCGACGGCGCCGTTCATCGGCCTGTTCGGCACCGTCTGGGGCATCTACCACGCGCTGGTCGCGATCGGCTCCACGGGCCAGTCGACCATCGACAAGGTGGCCGGCCCCATTGGCGAAGCGCTGATCATGACGGCCCTGGGCCTGGCCGTGGCCATTCCCGCCGTGCTGGGCTACAACGCCCTGGTGCGCGGCAACAAGTCCATTCTCAACAACCTCAACAGCTTCGCGCACGACCTGCACGCCTACTTCGTGACCGGCGCCCGCGTGAATGTGCAGAATGAAGGCGAGCCAGCCAAGGTGCTGCCGCTGAAGAAAGGTGCCTGACCATGTCGTTTGGAACCCAGGACGAGGCCGATGAGGTGATGAACGAGATCAACATGACGCCGCTGGTCGACGTCATGCTGGTTCTGCTCATCATCTTCATCATCACCATTCCGGTGATGAAGCATTCGGTCAACGTCGATCTGCCCCAGGCCACCAACCAGCCCGAGAACGTGAAGCCGGAAACGGTCAACCTGAGCATCGATGCCCAGGGCCAGTACCACTGGAACGCCCAGCCCATCACCGATGAGGCGCTGGTGACCCAGTTGCAGGCCGAAGGCGCGAAGGATCCGCAGGCCGATCTGCATATCCGCGGCGACAAGAGCGTGCGCTACGAACGCGTGGCCCAGGCCATGGCGGCCGCCCAGCGCGCCGGCGTGCGCAAGATCGGCTTTGTCACCGACCCCACGCAATAAACCGCGCTGGCCCGCAAAAGCCCTGCCCTCCGTCCGCGGAGGCAGGGCTTTTTGCATGCTGCGCGCCAGGGAGGGCTCTGAAGTATTTATTTACAAAGCGGAAGCACAAACGATTGACATGTGATTGAGAATCAATATCATTAGCAAACACACCGACCTGAGGATCAACCCATGCCCGCTACCCTTTCCCTGCCCCGTACAGGCCAAGCCAGCCAAATTTCCATTCAGATGTCCCAGCCCCTGGAATCGGCCCTGCTGGCCGAAAGCTCGCTGGGCATGAACAGCAGCGAGCTGCTGCAGGGCCGCAAGTCCGTCACCATACTGCACAACGGCATGCCCTATCGCCTGCAGGCCACCAAGCTGGGCAAGCTGATTCTCACCAAGTAATTCCGGGTTTCATCGTGGGGCGGCCCGTACATCCGGGCCGTTTTGCCAGCCAACGGCGTTTGTCCGCGTAGCCAGGCTTTTTTCCCGCGCAGCATGCAAAAAGCCGGTCAGGGACCGGCTTTTTCAATGGGACCGTGCAGGCCGGCCCCGGGCGATCGATCAGAGACCGATGGCGGCAATGCCGGCGCGCGCGATCTGCGCGTCTTCATGCGACTTCACGCCGCTGACGCCGACGGCGCCGAGCACCTGGCCGTCCTTGACGATGGCCACGCCGCCTTCGAGCAGGCCGCTGAGGCCGGGGGCGCTCAGGAAGGCGGTGCGGCCGCCGTTGACGATGTCTTCGTAGATCTTGGAGTCACGACGGCCCAGCGCCGAAGTGTTGGCCTTGGCCGGAGCGATCTGGGCGGAAATGGCGGCCGCGCCGTCCAGGCGCTGCAACCACAGCAGATGACCGCCGTCGTCGACGATGGCAATGCTCACTGCCCATTTGTTCTTCAATGCTTCGGCTTCGGCCGCGGCGGCAATGGCTTTCACGTCGGCGAGTTCGAGTTCGTGCTTGGTCTTCATGCAAAGGCTCCGGGTTGGGATCAGGGTTCGGCGAAAAAGGAACAGCATAACGGGCAAACCGACGCCAACTGGGCACTTCCAGCGCAAAAGATTCACAACTAAAACCAATTGAGCGCAACCGGGTATTGCAAACAGCGCTTGCCGTCGCCACCTAGAATGAACTATGCAATCGTGCATGCACAAAGGAGAGCGTCCGAATGAATGATCAAGTCACCACACTGGGCTCTGCGGGCTACGGTGTCTCGCAGCAACAGCGCAACAAGGTTTTGCGCAATACCTACTGGCTGCTCGCCCTGAGCCTGCTGCCTACGGTACTCGGCGCCTGGGTAGGCGTTGCCACGGGCATCACGGCGTCCCTGAACGGAGTGGTGGGCCTCGTCGTGTTCATGGCTGGCGCCTTCGGCTTCATGTACGCCATCGAGAAGACCAAGCATTCGGCTGCGGGCGTGCCCGTGCTGCTGGCCTTCACGTTCTTCATGGGACTGATGCTGTCGCGCCTGATCGGCACCATCCTCGGCTTCAGCAATGGCTCCGAGCTGGTCATGACGGCATTTGCCGGCACGGCGGGCGTGTTCTTCGTGATGGCCAGCGTGGCCAGCGTCATCAAGCGTGACCTGTCGGGCATGGGCAAATGGCTGTTTGTCGGCGCCATGGTGCTGTTTGTCGGCATCGTGATCAACATGTTTGTCGGCTCTACGGTCGGCATGATGGTGATCTCCGTGGCCGGCATCGGCATCTTCAGCGCCTTCATGCTGTATGACCTCAAGCGCATCATGGATGGCGGCGAAACCAACTACATCAGCGCCACGCTGGCCCTGTACCTGGACCTGTTCAACGTGTTCCAGTTCATGCTCAGCCTGCTGGGCCTGGGCGGTGACCGCGAGTAATCGACGGCTCTGCTTCCAGTGAAAAGGCCCTTAGGGGCCTTTTTACATGGCGCTTCAAGCGCCGACCGCGCAAGTTCGCCCTTAACTTTTCGCCCAGGCTGCCGATAATGCAAGGGACATGTCCAAATACGCCCCTACCACCATGCGGTCTGCACTTCTCGCCCTCCCCCTGCTGCTGCTTGCCGGCTGCAACATTCCCGGCCTAGGCCCTACGCCACAGGCGATTGCGCGGGAAAACGAAGCCAAGGCCGTAGGGAGCGCCTGCCGTCACGCGCTGCGCGGCCTGGAAGACTGTTATTCGCTCAACCCCAAGGCAACCAAGGCGCTGGTGTTTGCGGGCTGGAAGGAAATGGATCAGTACATGCGCGAGAACAAGATCGAAGGCACGCCTTCGGTCATCACGCAGCGCGAGAAACCCGCGCGCACACCCGACAGCGAGATCGAGACCGAACTGCGTCCCGCGGCGCCGCGCAATCGCAGCTGATGCGCCGGCCCTGCCCTGCCTGCGGCGCAGGAGGGCAGGACAGCGGCCTCAGGCGCGCTCGAAGACGGCCATGCTTTCGACATGCGCCGTGTGCGGAAACATGTTGATCACACCCGCGCTGACGCAGCGGTAGCCGGCCTTGTTGACCAGCAGATCGGCGTCGCGCGCCAGCGTTGCCGGGGCGCAACTCACATAGACAATGCGCTGCGGCGGCTGCCAGGCTTCGCTGCCATCGGGCAGGGCCACGGCGTCTTCAGCACCGATTCGTGCCTGGTGGATATCGGCCAGCGCCTGGACCAGCGCAAACGCCCCTTCACGCGGTGGATCGACCAGCCATTTGTCGGCCACGCCGTCGGCAATCAGCATTTCGGGCGTCATGGCAAACAGATTGCGCGCGACAAACTCGGTGGGCGCGAGCGCATCGCCGGCCAGGCGCCGCGCCTGGTTCTTGGCGAAGTTCTCATGGGAGCGTGCGACCAGCGTCTCGCTGCCTTCGATGCCCAGCACTTCGCGCGCCTGGGTGGCCAGCGGCAGCGTGAAATTGCCCAGACCGCAGAACCAGTCGATGACGCGTTCGTTCTTTTTCACGTCCAGCAGGCGCAGCGCGCGCGTGACCAGCACGCGGTTGATGTGCGGATTGACCTGGGTGAAATCCGTGGGCTTGAATGGCATGGTGATGCCGAAGTCGGGCAGGCTGTAGGCCAGTTCCTGGGTCGGCGGGTCCATCAGCTGCACCGTGTCGGGCCCCTTGGACTGCAGCCACCACTGGATGTTCTGCTCGGCGGCAAACGCGCGCAGACGGCCCTGGTCGGCCTCGGACAGCGGCTCCATGTGGCGCAACACCAGTGCGGTGACGTCGTCGCCGCAGGCCACCTCGATCTGCGGCAAGGTCTCGCGTGCATCCATGGATGCGACCAGGGCGCGCAGCGGCATCAGCATGTTGTCGACATGCGGCGGCAGCACGCGGCAGACTTCCATGTCGGCGATGTAGCGGCTCTTGCGCTCGTGGAAACCGACCAGCACCTTCTGCTTCTTGATCACGTAGCGCACCGACAGGCGCGCGCGGTAGCGGTAGCCCCAGGCCGGGCCTTCGATGGGGCGCAGCACGGTTTCGGTCTTGACCTTGCCCAGGTGCCAGAGGTTGTCCTCGAGCACGCGCTGCTTGACGGCCACCTGGGCAGAGACGTGCAGATGCTGCATCTTGCAGCCGCCGCATGCACCTTCATGCAGGCCGAAATGCGGGCAGCCGGGCGTCACGCGCTGGGACGATTCGCGGTGGATGACCGTCAGGCTGCCGCGTTCAAAGCTGTTTTTCTTGCGATGGATGTTGGCGCTCACCAACTCGGTGGGCAAGGCACCGTCAATGAACACCACCTTGCCATCGGGCTGCCGGGCAACGCCCTGGGCATCCATGTCCATGGACAGCACTTCGAACCAACCGGGCGGCAGTTCCGAGGTGGATTCGGGGAGATTCGCGGGGGGATTGTTTTCGCTCAGGTCACTCATGGCGGCGATTGTCTCAGGCCGGCGCCCGGGCGATGCAAATGCGGGGAAATTACGGCCGCAAGCGGAGTGACCTGGACCGACGGGAGTTAGCACAGCAGGCAGACTTTTTCCATCGGGTTTTCCTGAGAATGCACGCCGCACACGCACGACTTTGCGGCAACCACCTGCGCCGCCGTCTGTCCAACCCAGTCTCCAAGGTGGCAGGCTAAGGCTGGACAGCGCGAAAAACCGCCGGCTGCGGTAAATACGTATGCTCGCCAAATTGTTATTAAAAGAAAAAACTGAATCACTTGCTATCGTTCTCCTGGATAACTCCTGTGCACCGCGCACCCATGGCCCGACAAAGCGTTACAGCAATCTTGAAGGAGCAACCATGAACGAAGTGATTCAGACGACTTACAGCACGCCGCTGGTGATCCTGGCCTACCTCATATCGGCCATAGGCTCGTATGCGGCGCTGTCGGCAACCCACCGCATGCAGGCCCAGCCCGGCAAGAGCCATCTGGCGCATCTGGTCATTGCCGGCATCGCGCTGGGCGGCATAGGCGTCTGGTCCATGCACTTCGTCGGCATGCTGGCGCTGAAAATGGACATAGGCCTGGGCTATTCCATGGTCGAAACCGTGATTTCGCTGCTGGCCGCATGCCTGGCAGCGGCCTGGGGTCTGGCCATCGTCGCCAAGAACCCGCGCAGCTGGAGCCGCCTGATCGCCGCCGGCGCGATGCTGGGCGTGGGCGCGGCCACCATGCATTACCTGGGCATGTACGGCATGCGTTTTGGCGGCTATTTCGTCTGGTCCATGGATGTGGTCGCCATCTCGGTGCTGATTGCCTTTGTCGCGGCCACGGCCGCCCTCTGGCTGGCGTTCAATACCCGCAGCGCCGTGGCGCGCATGGGCGCGGCCGCGGTGATGGGGCTGGCCGTGTGCGCGATGCACTACACCGGCATGTCGGCCGCGGAATTCATCTGCACCACCGACAACCGCCTGGCCATTCCCACCAGCCCGACCGTGATCAGCGTGATGGACCTGCCCTTGCTGGTGATCACCCTGGCCGTGGGCATGACC
>JBBKVU010000125.1:0-14861 GCA_037968595.1 Comamonas sp. | reverse complement strand
CTGCGTGGCGGGCCAGCGCTGGGAATGGGATGGCGTGGGATTCGAGGTGCTGCACCCCCTGCGGCTCGCGGCTGCGACCGATGCCCAGGCTGCGTCCAACACGCACAGCTGCGTGCTGCGCATCGTCGGCGCGAACGGCGCGACGGCGCTGCTTGCCGGCGATATCGAACGTGCTCAGGAGGCGGCGCTGCTGGCCGCGGGCAGCCCATTGCGCGCCGACTGGCTGCTGGTGCCGCACCATGGCAGCAAGACCTCTTCGAGCGCCGAATGGATTGCCGCCGTCGCGCCGCGCCATGCGCTGGTGCAGGCCGGCTACCGCAACCGCTACGGCCATCCCGCCGCGTCGGTGCTGCAGCGCTACCGCGCCCAGGGCGTGAATGTCGTCACCAGCGCAGGCTGCGGCGCGGCGCTTTGGGACTCGGCAAGGCCGCTGCAACTGGCCTGCGAGCGTAGGTCAAAGCCGCGTTATTGGCAGGCAGCCGCTGTCTCCATCAATTGACATGCAACGAGCGTAACAATCCTCTTGCGCGCTGGGTACACTGAAGCGCCAGGCAAGCGCGCAGCCGTATCGGGCCCGAAGTTTGCTTGGATGAGCTGCAGGAGGCTCCGCTGATGCAAAGATTCGACGAAATGTATGCAACCACGCCCTTTGAGGGCAGTGATGTGCGACCGCATTACAAAGATTACCGGCAATGGCTTGCACGCCAGCCGGGTGCGGCCATGGAGGCGCGGCGCGCCGAGGCGGAAATGATCTTTCGCCGGGTCGGCATTACTTTTGCCGTCTACGGCGCAAAGGACGAGGGCGGGGCCGGGCGTGAACGCCTGATTCCTTTCGACCTGATTCCGCGCATCATTCCGGCGCAGGAATGGTCGCTGCTGCAGCGCGGCCTGGTACAGCGCGCGACCGCTCTCAACCGCTTCATCCACGACGTCTACCATGACCAGGAGATCCTGCGCGCCGGCATCGTGCCGGCCGATCTGGTGCTGCAAAATACCCAATACCGTCCGGAGATGGCGGGCGTCAAGGTGCCCGGCGACATCTATGCGCAGATTGCCGGCATCGACATCGTGCGCGCCGCCAATGCCGAGGGCGTGGGCGAATACTTCGTGCTCGAGGACAATCTGCGCGTGCCTTCGGGCGTGTCGTACATGCTGGAAAACCGCCGCATGATGATGCGCCTGTTTCCCGAGCTGTTTGCCCAGCATGCGGTGGCGCCGGTCGCGCATTACCCCGATCTGCTGCTCGACACGCTGCGCGCCGTCGCGCCCGCGAGCGCACCCGAGCCCACGGTGGTGGTGCTGACGCCGGGAATGCACAACAGCGCCTATTTCGAGCATGCGTTCCTGGCCCAGCAGATGGGCGTGGAACTGGTCGAAGGCCAGGATCTGGTGGTCGAGCACGACACGGTGTTCATGCGCACCACGCGCGGGCTGCGCCGCGTCGATGTGATCTACCGCCGCCTGGACGACGACTTTCTCGACCCCGAAGTGTTCCGCGAAAGCTCGACGCTGGGCTGCCCGGGCCTGATGCGCGCCTATCGCGTCGGCAACGTGGCGATCTGCAATGCGGTCGGCACGGGCGTGGCCGACGACAAGTCGGTCTACCCCTATGTGCCCGACATGATCCGTTTCTACCTCGGCGAACAGCCGCTGCTGTCGAACGTCCCCACCTGGATGTGCCGCAAGAGCGACGACCTACGCTATGTGCTCGACCACCTGCACGAGCTGGTGGTCAAGGAAGTGCACGGCGCCGGCGGCTACGGCATGCTGATAGGCCCGGCCGCGACACGCGCCGAGATCGAGGATTTCCGGCGCGCGCTGCTGGCCAATCCCGCGGGCTACATCGCCCAGCCCACGCTGAGCCTTTCGAGCTGCCCGACCTATGTGGAAAGCGGCATTGCGCCGCGCCACATCGATCTGCGGCCGTTTGTGCTCAGCGGCAAGACCGTGAAGATGGTGGCCGGCGGCCTGACGCGCGTGGCCTTGAAGGATGGCTCGCTGGTGGTCAATTCATCGCAGGGTGGAGGCACCAAGGACACCTGGGTGCTTGAAGGCGCTGAGGACTCCGGCCTCGAAGGGAGTGTTGCATGCTGAGCCGTACCGCCGATCATTTGTTCTGGATGTCGCGCTATGTCGAGCGCGCCGAAAACACCGCGCGCCTGCTGAGCGTGGCCTACGACACCTCGATGCTGCCGCAGGCGCAGGGCCAGGCGCGCAAGGCCTGGCAGGGCGTGCTGTCGATCAGCGAGCTGGTGCCCGCCTACCATGAGCTGCACGACGAAGTCACGCGCGACCAGGTGCTGCACTTCCTGGTGCATGAAGAAAGCAACAGCGCTTCCATTCTGTCGTGCCTGCGCGCGGCGCGCGAGAACGCGCGCGCGGTGCGCGGCGCGCTGACCACCGAAGTCTGGGAAACGCACAACCAGACCTGGCTGGAAGTCGGCAAGCAGCTTGACGATGGCGCGTTCGAGCGCGATCCCGCGCAGTTCTTCGAATGGGTCAAGGACCGCTCCCACCTGTCGCGCGGCGTCACGCAAGGCACGATGCTCAAGGACGAGGCCTACCGCTTCCTGCGGCTGGGAACTTTCCTCGAGCGCGCCGACAATACCGCCCGCCTGCTCGATGTGAAGTTCCACGCCATCGAGCGCGACTACCACGGCAGCGTGCGCGGCAAGGGTGTGGTGCAGTTCGACTTCTACCACTGGAGCGCGCTGCTGCGCAGCGTCTCGGCCTTCGAGGTCTACCGCAAGGTCTATCGCGATGTCATCACACCCGAGCGCGTGGCCGAGTTGCTGATGCTGCGCGCCGACATGCCGCGCTCGCTGCTGGCCTGCCTGCAGGAAGTGGTCGACAACCTGGCGCTGGTGGCCAACGAGCAATCGGGCGAAACCCAGCGCAAGGCCGGCCGTCTGCTGGCCGATCTGCGCTATGCGCGCATCGATGAAATCCTGGCCACCGGGCTGCATGCCTATCTCACGCAGTTCCTCGAGCGCGTCAACGCGCTGGGCGCGGATATCAGCCGGGACTTTCTGGTGCCGAATTGACTGAAGCACCCCCTGAGCCGCTGATGCCCTGGGCGACGGCGCTTTCCGCGGGCTGCGTCCCATCGTTCGTCCTGAGCTTGCCTCGCCGGCCGCGTCGAAGGATGAACGGCCGGTTCAAGAGTGCAGGGCGAATGGAGCCACCTGCGCCCAAGTGGTTCCTGGGGATTCTTGCCTCAGCGCTTGCCGCCGGCCCGACGCTGCTCGCGCAGCATGAACAGGTACAGGCCCTCGACCTTTTCGCGCGCCCAGGGGGTCTGGCGCAGGAACTTGAGGCTGGAGTTGACGCTGGGCTGACTCTGGAAGCAGCGTATCGGCACCAGCCGGGCGAGTTCTTCCCAGCCGTAGTGGGCTTGCAAGGCCTCGACGATGGCGGCCAGTGTCATGCCGTGCAAGGGGTTGTTGGCTTGCTTGGCGGGTGCGGGGGGCGTCTCGGGCGGATTCTGCATGGGGGCGAGCATAGCGAGATTGGCCGGCTGCGTCGCATTCAGGGACAAGCCGGCGTAAAAAAAGCGGGCCAGGCCCGCTTTCAATTTGTGTCCAAACGCTCGCCCGCGCCGGGCCGCCCCAAGCCGGCGGACGGCCCCCTTGGGGGGCAGCGCAGCTACGGCGTCAGCCGAGCAAGCGTGGGGGTCAATTTATTCCAATTCACCCATCTGCGACTGCAGATAGTTCTGCACGCCGACCTTGTCGATCAGGTCGATCTGGGTTTCAAGGAAGTCGATGTGCTCTTCGGTGTCGTCGAGGATCTTCTGCAGCAGGTCGCGCGAAACGTAGTCGCGCACGGATTCGCAGTGGGCAATGCCGTCCTTGATGGTCTGCTGCGCGCCCAGCTCCAGGCGCAGGTCGCAGGCCAGGCATTCGGGCACGTCTTCACCAATCTGCAGCTTGCCCAGATCCTGCAGGTTGGGCAGGCCGTCCAGCGTGAAGATGCGGTCCATGAGCCAGTCGGCGTGCTTCATCTCGCCGATCGACTCCGCGTATTCCTTCTTCGCCAGCTTGTCGAAGCCCCAGTGCTTGTACATGCGGTAGTGCAGGAAGTACTGATTGATGGCCGTGAGCTCATTCTTCAGTTGTGCCTGCAGGTGCGCAATGGCTTGCAAATCGCCTTTCATGGGGAACTCCTTCGCTTTATGTGAATGCCTGATTGTCGCTGTTCGCAGCAGGGTTTAAGGGCTTGTCCCTGCAAACCCGGTCTGTCTGCGTTTGATGATGACTCGCGTTCTCGTTAATTGAGACTGGCCTGGTCGGGCTATGAAGCAGGCCATTCGATAGTCAAATTAAATTGACATAATAAAGTCAATTGATTGGATATATCCTGTGAAAGCTCTAAACTTCATACCTGTGTTCAGTCGCATTACCTAAGGAAGCAACCATGTCCGTTATCAATACCGAAATCAAACCTTTCAAGGCCAGCGCTTTCAAGGCCGGCAAGTTCATCGACATCAGCGAAAAGGACGTGCTGGGCAAGTGGGCCGTGTTTGTCTTCTACCCCGCCGACTTCACTTTCGTCTGCCCCACCGAACTGGGCGACGTTGCTGACCACTACGCAGAATTCCAGAAGATGGGCGTGGAGATCTTCTCCGTGTCCACCGACACCCACTTCGTGCACAAGGCCTGGCACGATGCCTCGGAAACCATCGCCAAGATCCAGTACACCATGATCGGCGACCCGACCATGGCCATCTCGAACAACTTCGAGATCCTGCGCGCTGACCAGGGCCTGGCCAACCGCGGTACCTTCATCATCGACCCCCAGGGTGTGATCCAGGCCGTGGAAATCACCGCCGAAGGCATTGGCCGCGACGCCTCCGAACTGCTGCGCAAGGTCAAGGCTGCCCAGTACGTTGCTGCCCACCCCGGTGAAGTCTGCCCCGCCAAGTGGCACGAAGGCGAAGCCACGCTGGCTCCTTCGCTGGACCTGGTCGGCAAGATCTAAACAAGTGCCCCTGAAAAGCCCGGGGCGACCTGGGCTTTTTTTGAATCACTTGAACAATAGCTATCAATAATAAATTTCAGTAGGATTTGACTATCATGCTCGACGCCACCCTCAAGACCCAACTCAAGGCATACCTGGAACGGGTGCAAAAGCCCATTGAAATCGTCGCCACGCTCGACGACGGCAAGGCGTCTGGCGAAGTCAAGTCCCTGCTTGCCGATCTGGTCGCGCTGAGCGACAAGATCACCGTGGTCGAGAACAACGCGGCCGATGTGCGCAAGCCCTCGTTCCTGATCACCAACCCCGGCGTGGACACCGGCCTGCGCTTTGCCGGCGTTCCCCTGGGCCATGAATTCACCTCGCTGGTGCTGGCGCTGCTGCAAGTCGGCGGCCACCCCTCCAAGGAATCGGCGGAACTGCTGGAACAGATCCGCAGCATAGACACGCCGCTGAACTTCGAGACCTATTACTCGCTGTCGTGCCACAACTGCCCCGATGTGGTGCAGGCGCTCAATCTGATGAGCGTGCTCAACCCCAACATTACCCACACGGCGATTGACGGCGGACTGTTCCAGAGCGAAGTCGAGTCGCGCGAAGTCATGGGCGTGCCCACGGTGTTCGTCAACGGCGAGCGTTTCGGCCAGGGCCGCATGGAGCTTGCCGAGATCGTCGCCAAGGTCGACAGCGGTGCTTCGGCGCGCGAAGCCGCGAAGATCAGCGCCAAGGACGCGATTGACGTGCTGATCGTCGGCGGCGGCCCGGCCGGCGCGGCCGCGGCGGTCTACGCGGCGCGCAAGGGCATACGCACCGGCATTGCCGCCGAACGTCTGGGCGGCCAGGTGCTGGACACCGTCGACATCGAGAACTTCATCTCGGTGCAGAAGACCGAAGGCCCGCAGTTCGCCGCGGCGCTCGAGCGCCATGTGCGCGACTACGAAGTCGACATCATGAATCTGCAGCGCGCCAAGGCGCTGCTGCCGGCCAAGGAAGAGGGCGGCCTGATCACCGTCGAACTCGAGTCGGGTGCGACGCTGCAATCGAAGACCGTGATCCTGTCGACGGGCGCGCGCTGGCGCAACATGAACGTTCCGGGCGAAGAGCAGTACCGCACCAAGGGCGTGACCTACTGCCCGCATTGCGACGGACCGCTGTTCAAGGGCAAGCCCGTGGCCGTGATCGGCGGCGGCAATTCGGGCGTGGAAGCCGCGATCGATCTTGCCGGCCTGGTCAAGCATGTGACGCTGCTCGAGTTCGGCGCGGAACTGCGCGCCGACGCCGTGCTGCAAAAGAAGCTGCGCAGCCTGCCCAACGTCACCATCATCGTCAACGCCGAGACCACGCAGGTCAACGGCGACGGCAAGAAGGTCACGGGACTGACGTACAAGGACCGGGTCTCGGGCGAAGTCAAGGACGTGGCGCTCGAAGGCATCTTCGTGCAGATCGGCCTGCTGCCCAACGCCGATTGGCTCAAGGGCACGGTGGAGCTCACGCGCTTCGGTGAAGTCATCATCGACGCCAAGGGCCACACCAGTGTTCCCGGCGTGTTTGCCGCCGGCGACTGCACCGATGTGCCGTACAAGCAGATCATCATTGCCGCGGGTGCGGGCGCGACGGCAGCGCTGTCGGCCTTTGATCATCTGATCCGGCATTGATCCCTGCTACGGGGTGATGCAAAAAGGACTGCCGCGGCAGTCCTTTTTTTGTGGGGCGCGCACAGCACCGCAAGCGTCGGGAGCGCACCCTTCGACAAGCTCAGGGTGAACGGGTTGTTGCTCAGGTGAACGGGTTGGTGCTCAGGTGAACTGGTTGGTGCTCCAGGTGAACTGGTTGATGCTGCAGGTAAACGCTTGGCGCTGCGGGTAACGCTTGTGGCGCTTCAATAGCCCAGGCGTTCGGGCTTCACATCCTGCAGGATGGTGGTGGCGATTTCCTCGATCGACTTGTTGGTGCTCGACAGCCAGCGAATGCCCGTGCGGCGCATCATGGCTTCGGCTTCGGCGACTTCGTGGCGGCAGTTCTCCAGGCTCGCGTAGCGCGAGTTGGGCCGGCGCTCGTTGCGGATGTCGGACAGGCGCTGCGGGTCTATCGACAGGCCGAACAGCTTCTTGCGCAGCGGCATCAGCGCCGGCGGCAGCTGGCGGCGGTCGAAGTCCTCGGGAATCAGCGGGTAGTTGCCGACCTTCATGCCGAACTGCATCGCCAGATAGAGGCTGGTCGGCGTCTTGCCGCTGCGGCTCACGCCCACCAGGATCACGTCGGCGCCGGCGAGGTCGTGGTGGGTCTGGCCGTCGTCGTGCGCCAGGCTGAAGTTGATGGCCTCCATGCGGTCCAGATATTCCTTGCTCTGGCTGATGTCGGAAAAGCGGCCCACGCGGTGGTGGGACTTGAGCCCCAGTTCCTGCTCCAGCGGGTTGACGAAGGTGCCGAACATGTCGAGCAGCATGCCCTTGCAGTTCTCGCGGATGACATCGACCACTTCCATGTCAACCAGCGTGGTGAAGACAATCGGTTTCTTGCCTTCCACTTCGCCCGTATGGTTGATCTGGCGCACGGTCTGGTGCGCCTTGTCCACGGTGTCAACAAAGGGAATGCGCACGAAGCGCGCACTCACGTCGAACTGGGTCATCAGGGCTTTGCCGAATGTTTCGGCGGTGATGCCGGTGCCGTCGGAGATCAGGAATACGGTGCGCGTGTGCATGGTGCTCTGGGGATAAGTGATTAACGAGCCAGGCGCGCGGAAAACGGACGCGGGCCTACAATGGCGCCCATTATTCCCAATTTCATGTCCATGCTTGTTGCCGGCCTCCAACCAGAACAGCAAAGCAGCGTGCAACGCAGCGTGGACTTGTCCCCCGGCCCCTCCATCGCGAGGCGCAGGGCACAGCGGTTTTTAACTTTGGAGCTTTCCCATGTCTGCACTGTTTGAAGCGACCGCCCTGGTCGTTCCGTTCGAGAAACTGCGAATGAGCGACGTCGAGTCCGTCGGCGGCAAGAACGCCTCGCTCGGCGAAATGATCTCCCAGCTGCCCGAGGGCGTGAAGGTGCCCACGGGCTTCGCGACCACGGCGCACGCCTTCCGCGAATTCCTGGCCTTCGAAGGCCTGGCCGACCGCATCAACGCGCGTCTTGCCGCGCTGGACATCGAAGATGTGCGCGCCCTGGCCACCGCGGGCGCGGAAATCCGCGCCATGGTCGAGAACCAGCCTTTCCCCGCCGATCTGCAAAAAGCCATTGGCGAAGCCTTTGCCACGCTGAGCGCGGGCAACAGCCAGGCCTCGTTTGCCGTGCGTTCCTCGGCCACGGCCGAAGATCTGCCCGACGCATCGTTTGCCGGCCAGCAGGAAACCTTCCTCAACGTGGTGGGCATCGATGATGTTCTGCACAAGATGAAGGAAGTGTTTGCCTCGCTGTACAACGACCGCGCCATTTCCTACCGCGTGCACAAGGGCTTCGCGCACGACGTCGTGGCCCTGTCGGCCGGCGTGCAGCGCATGGTGCGCTCGGACACCGGCGCCGCCGGCGTGATGTTCACCATCGATACCGAATCGGGCTTTGAAGACGTGGTGTTCATCACCTCGAGCTACGGCCTGGGCGAGACCGTGGTGCAGGGCGCCGTCAACCCCGACGAGTTCTATGTGCACAAGCCCATGCTCAAGGCCGGCAAGAAGGCGCTGATCCGCCGCAACCTCGGCTCCAAGCTGGTGCAGATGGTGTTTGCCTCGCCCGAGGAAAAGGCGTCCAGCGGCAAGCTGGTCAAGACCACCGATGTCGCTCCCGAGCTGCGCAACCGCTACTCGCTGACCGACGCCGACGTCGAGCAACTGGCGCGCTACGCGCTGGTGATTGAAGACCACTACGGCCGTCCCATGGACATCGAGTGGGGCAAGGACGGCACCGACGGCCAGATCTACATCCTGCAGGCACGCCCCGAGACGGTGAAGAGCCAGTCCAAGGGCCAGGCCGAACTGCGCTACAAGCTGATGGGCACGGGTTCCGTGCTGGCCGAAGGCCGCGCCATCGGCCAGAAGATCGGCACCGGCCCGGTGCGCCTGGTCAGCGACATCTCGCAGATGGACCAGGTCCAGGCCGGCGACGTGCTGGTCACCGACATGACCGACCCCAACTGGGAGCCGGTGATGAAGCGTGCCTCGGCCATCGTCACCAACCGCGGGGGCCGTACCTGCCACGCGGCCATCATCGCGCGTGAACTGGGCATTCCGGCCGTTGTCGGCTGCGGCAACGCCCCCGACCTGCTCAAGGCCGGCATGCTCGTGACCGTGTCCTGCGCCGAAGGCGATACCGGCAAGATCTACGACGGCCTGATCGAGACCGAAGTCACCGAAGTGCAGCGCGGCGCAATGCCCGAGATCTCGACCAAGATCATGATGAACGTCGGCAACCCCCAGCTGGCCTTCGACTTCGCCCAGCTGCCCAACGCCGGCGTGGGCCTGGCGCGCGTCGAGTTCATCATCAACAACAACATCGGTGTCCACCCCAAGGCCATTCTTGACTACCCCGCCGTCGATGCCGACCTGAAGAAGGCCGTCGAGTCCGTGGCCCGCGGTCATGCCTCGCCGCGCGCTTTCTATGTCGACAAGGTGGCCGAAGGCGTGGCGACGATTGCCGCGGCTTTCTATCCCAAGCCGGTGATCGTGCGCATGTCGGACTTCAAGTCCAACGAGTACCGCAAGCTGATTGGCGGCAGCCGCTACGAGCCCGAGGAAGAGAACCCGATGCTGGGCTTCCGCGGCGCGGCGCGCTATATCAGCGCCGAATTCGGCGAAGCGTTCAAGATGGAATGCGAAGCCCTGCGCCGCGTGCGCGAGGACATGGGCCTGACCAACGTGCAGATCATGATTCCCTTCGTGCGCACGCTCAAGCAGGCCGAACGCGTCAACCAGTTGCTGGCCGACAACGGCCTCAAGCGCGGTGACAACGGCCTCAAGCTGATCATGATGTGCGAAGTGCCCTCGAACGCCATCCTGGCCGACGAGTTCCTCGAGCATTTCGACGGCTTCTCCATCGGCTCCAACGACCTGACCCAGCTGACGCTGGGCCTGGACCGCGATTCCGGCCTGGAGCTGCTGGCCGCCGACTTCGACGAGCGCGATCCGGCCGTGAAGAAGTTGCTCGAGCGCGTGATTGCCGCCTGCCTGGCCAAGGGCAAGTACGTGGGCATCTGCGGTCAGGGCCCTTCGGACCATCCCGACTTCGCGCTGTGGCTGGCCGACCTGAACATCTCGTCGATCTCGCTGAACCCCGACAGCGTGGTTGCCACCTGGCAGCAGCTGGCTGACCGCTAAAAGCGTTTGCCCCATGAAAAAAGCGGCCTGGGCCGCTTTTTTCATTTCTGCGCTGAGCTGGTGGCCCTTTCACCGGGCCGCGTAGGCAGGCTCAGGGCGTACGGCTTTGAAACTGGCGTGCCCCAGCATGGGGGCAGCGAGCAAGGGCCGCCCCGCAGCGAGGCTGCCGTCCCTTAGCCGGGCGCCCCCCTCCACCGAAGGTTGAGAGGGGGAAGCCGGGGCCGGCCCTCCGGCGTAAGCGGCTCAGGGGGTGCTTTTATACAGCCAGCAGTTCCACGTCGAACTTGAGCGTGGCGTTCGGGGGAATCACGCCGCCGGCGCCGCGTGCGCCATAGCCCAGGGCTGCGGGGATGATCAGCGTGCGTGCGCCGCCGACCTTCATGCCCTGCACGCCTTCGTCCCAGCCCTTGATGACCATGCCTGCGCCCAGGGCGAAGACAAAGGGGTCCTTGCGGTCCTTGCTCGAGTCGAACTTGGCGCCTTGCACGCCTTCGTTGTAGAGCCAACCGGTGTAGTGCACCGTGACATTGCCGCCGCGCTTGGCTTCAGCGCCGTCGCCCACAACGGTGTCTTCGAATTGCAGGCCGGATGCGGTGGTGGTGAAAGCCATGAGAAATCCTTGAAATATGCGTCTGTGAAAAGTGTCCGTAGCGGACACATGACCGCGAACCGGTGAAGTCCGCGCGTCGCCATACCGTACTTTACTTCTTGGCGCGTGCCGCGACCCAGCGGTTGGCAAAAGCCTGTACGTCGCTGAGTCGTTTGAGCAGATCCTGGCCCGACAGCGTCACGATGTAGCCATCGCTGCCGTGCTCGAGCAAGCCGCATTCGCGCAACTCCTTGATGCGGGTGTTGAGCGTGTTGGGCGTGATGCCGCCCACGCTGTCCTGCAGCAGGCGAAACGTCTGGGGATGGCCATCGCGGAGCGCCCACAGCACCCGCAGTGCGTAACGGCATTCAAGCCGCTCGAAAAGCTGGTTGATGGCGACATTTTCCTTGGGGCTCATGGACGCTTCTCCTTGCGCGATGGGGGTTGAGCGGGGCGTTGGCCAGCTTCGCCAAGTCGTGATTCACTATAGCGTGGAAACTATCTTGCTACAAGTTTAATAGCTTCTAAGCCACGCCTGTCAGGCGCAGACGCGCAAAAATCCGCAAAACCGCAGTAATTGTTGCTGCCAAGCCACGACGGCGTGAAAGCGCTTATTGCGCTGCAGCGGCGTCGGCCAAGGCCGGCCCGCAGGCATGCAGATGCGCGACCAGCAGCCGCGCCGCCGGGCTCAGCTGGTCCTGGCTGCGGTAGCAGATGGCAAAGCGCCGCCGCGCCCAGTCGTCGGCCAGCGGTACCAGCCGAAGGCCGTAGGCCTGGGCGAAAGGTTCGGCGATCTCGGCCGGCATCACGCTGATCGCCAGGTTGGCGCGCACCACGCGCAGCGCGGCGTCGAAATGCGAGACCTGCATGCGGTGCTGCAACACCTTGCCTTCGACCGCGGCGGTGCGCGTGAGCAGCTGCTGCACGGCGCTGAGCGCCGGCATGCTCACGTATTCGTAATCGAGCACATCGGCGAAATGCACTTGCGCGCGCGCGGCAACCGGGTGGCTGGCGTGGGCGCAGATCGCCAGATGGTCGCCGCGGTAGCTCTGCGTCTGCAGGCCTTCCAGGTCGGCCGCATCCCAGCAGATGCCCACCGACGCGCTGCCGTCGCGCACGCCGCGCGCGACGTCGGGGCTGACGCGTTCCTCGAGGCTGACCTGGATCTGCCCATGGTCGGGATGCTTGAGAAAGGCCGCCACATCGTCGGCCAGCGACTCGGCCATCACGGACGCCGTGACCAGCAGCCGCACATGGCCGCGCGTGCCCTGGGAGTAGCCGGCCATGTCGCGCGCGATCAGCGCGCTGCGTGCCAGCAGCGCGCGTGCATGCTCAAGCAGGGTCTCGCCCGCGGGCGTGGGCACGACGCCGCGGCGTTTGCGCACCAGCAGCTGCGTGCCCACCTGGTGCTCGAGCTGGGCCAGCCGCTTGCTGATGGCCGAGCCAACCATGGCCTGCTGCAGGCCCACGGCGGTGATGCTGCGCTGTTCGCAGACGGCGACAAACAGCCGCAAGGTCGTCAAGTCCAGGTCGCGCATGCGAGGTATTCCATTTGGGAAGGCTAGTGGTTCCAAAATTGATTATCCGTTCCCTCCAGGAATTCCTAGAATCCTCGCATTCCCTAACGTAAACGATTTGGAGAACGCATGCCGTCAACTGTTTCCCTGGCTCCTGGCCCGCGCCGTGCTGTGGTGCGTGAGGTCGGTCTGCGCGACGGCCTGCAAAGCCTGGCGCCCACCATGCCGACGGCGCACAAGATCGCCTGGATCGATGCCGCCTACGCTGCGGGCCAGCGCGAGATCGAGGTCGGCTCCTTTGTTCCCGCGCGCCTGCTGCCGCAGCTTGCCGACACCGCCGAAGTGCTGGCCCATGCCAAGACGCTGGCCGGCCTGTTTGCCTCGGTTCTGGTGCCCAATCTCAAGGGCGCGCAGCGCGCGCTGGAATGCGGCGCGGATCTGCTGGTCGTGCCGCTGTCGGCCAGCCACGCGCACAGCCTGGCGAACCTGCGCAAGACGCCCGACGAAGTGGTTGCCGAAGTCGCGCGCATACGCGCCGAGCGCGACGCGGGCGGCCATGCGACGCTGATCGAAGGCGGCGTGGGCACGGCGTTTGGCTGTACGCTGCAAGGCGAAGTGGCTGCCGGCGAAGTGCTGCGGCTCATGGTGGCGCTGCTCGACGCGGGTGCCGACCGCGTGAGCCTGGCCGATACCGTGGGTTTTGCCGACCCCGAAAGCGTGCGCCGGCTGTTTGAAAGCGCGCGCCGCGAGGTCGGTGACAAGCTGGCCTGCGCGCATTTCCACGATACGCGCGGCATGGGGCTGGCCAATGCCTACGCGGCCTGGCAAACCGGCATCGATCGCTTTGATGCCTGTCTGGCCGGCATAGGCGGCTGTCCGCACGCGCCAGGCGCCAGCGGCAATGTGACGACCGAAGACCTGGCGTTCATGCTCGAACGCATGGGTGTGGTCACGGGATTGGATGTCCAGGCCCTGCTGGCTTTGCGCCAGCGACTCGGGGCCTGGTTGCCGGGGGAAACCCTGCATGGTGTGCTGTGGCAGGCAGGTCTGCCACAGGTGCTCAATGGCGCGGCAGCCCTGGCTGCCTGAGCCGGTTTTGGATGGAATGCGATGACTGAGAATTCAAAGGCAGGCGCGGCTGCGCTGCCGCTGGCGGGACTGCGGGTGGTGGAGTTTTCCCATATGGTGATGGGGCCGACCTGCGGCATGGTGTTGGCCGACTTGGGCGCCGAGGTGATCAAGGTCGAGCCTGTCGACGGCGACCGCACGCGCCACCTGCTGGGCGCGGGCGCGGGCTTTTTCCCGATGTTCAACCGCAACAAGAAAAGCATTGCGCTGGATCTGCGCCACCCTGAAGGCCTGCAGGCCGCGATCCGCCTGGCCTCGTCGGCCGACGTGGTGGTGCAGAACTTCAAGCCCGGCGTGATGACCAAGTACGGCCTGGATTACCGTGCGCTGTCGCGCCTCAACGAGCGCCTGATCTACGTGAACCACGCGGGCTTTCTGCCCGGGCCCTATGAAAAGCGCACGGCGCTCGATGAAGTGGTGCAGATGATGGGCGGTCTGGCCTATATGACCGGCCGCCCCGGCGACCCGCTGCGCGCGGGTTCCAGCGTCAACGACATCATGGGCGGCATGTTTGGCGCGATCGGCGCCATGGCCGCGCTGATGCAGCGCGGCATCACGGGCCGGGGCCAGGAAGTCGACTCGGCGCTGTTCGAGAACAACGTGTTCCTGGTCGGCCAGCACATGATGCAGTACGCCGTCACGGGCGAAGCCGCCGCACCCATGCCCGAGCGCATCTCGGCCTGGGCGGTCTACGACGTGTTCAGCGTCAAGGACGACGGCCAGATCTTTCTTGCGGCGGTGAGCGACGCGCAGTGGAATACGCTGTGCACGGCCCTGGGCTTTGCGGATCTGCAGGCCGACCCGGCGTTTGCCAGCAACAACGACCGCGTGCGCGCCCGCCCCACGCTGCTGCCCGAGCTGCGCCGCCGCCTGGCGGCCTTCAGCACGCAGCAGCTGTCGGAAATCTTCGAGCGCAACGGCCTGCCGTATGCGCCCATCGTGCGTCCCGAGGAGTTGTTTGACGACCCTCACCTCAATGCCACGGGCGGCCTGGCCGAGATCACGCTGACCGACGGCGAGCGCGCGGGCCAGACGGCGCGCACCACGCTGCTGCCGATACGCATGGACGGCCAGCGCCCGGGCATTCGCCACAACCCGCCGACGCTGGGCGAGCACACCCGGCAGCTGCTGGAGTCGCTGGGCTACGGCGCCGACGAAGTCACGGCCATGGAAGCTGCGGGCGCCGTGGTGTAGCGCCCCTCAGGCCTGCTGCGCAGGCTTTTTTGTAGGCATAACAACGAGCTGGAGACAAAAAATGCAATTTCCCACGAATTCCCGCCGCGGCATTCTTGCGCTGGCCGCGGCCGGCCTGCTGGCCCCTTTGGGCGCGCTGGCCCAGGCCGA